>JBJKPA010000190.1:0-8945 GCA_046706905.1 Gemmatimonadaceae bacterium | reverse complement strand
CCAACGAATGGCGCGTGCTCACTGCTCCTCCAGGAACTCCGGGTCGTGGGACGGGTCGGGCTCTGTAACGAAGATGGGCACTCGGCCCCCGGAGCCGCGTCCCAAATCTGTATCGGCGGACGCCCCCGGCGCCACCGATCAGCCCGCTGAGATCGCCTCGAGCACGAGCGGGGCCAGCACGCGCCGCCTGAGGTCCCATTTGCGGCCCTGTTCCGCCTCGGAGCGGCCCGTAAAGAGGGACTTGAGGTCGGCCGACACGTCGGAGAGCTGAAGGAGCGCCGCGGCGCGGATGCCGGCCAGCGCCGCGGCGCGGAAGACGGCCGCCACCTCCATCTCGATCCCGATGCACCGGTGGTCCCGAACGATTCCCGGCAGATGGTGGAACTGCGCCACGAGGGCGTCGCCGGAGAAGATGCGGCCGCGCGTGAGGGAGACACCGGCGGCCGCGCCCGCGTCCTCGGCGAGGGCGCCGAGGCGGGCCGTGAGCGCGGCGTCGGGCGTGGCCACGGTGAGGAAGGCGTTCGGGGCGAGGGGGCCCGGCGCGAGGTAGTTGGAGTAGCCGTCCCCGGCCACCGCCTCGGTGGCGAGCACGAGGTCGCCGATCGTCATGCCGGGCACGAGGCCGCCCACGGAGCCGGTGAACACCAGCCGGGTGCAGGCGGTGCACCCCAGGGCGAGGACCGCGTCGCCGGCCATCGGGGCGCCGATCCCCGAGCGCACCATCGTGAACGGGCGGCCGTTATATATGAAGTTAAATACCCGCTTCGGGGTGACCGTCTCGACCAGCTCGGCGTCGTGGAGGATCGTCTCGAGATGCCAGACCGGGGTGACCACGACGTCGGGGTGGATGCGCCCGGGCTCGCAGCCGAGCATGAGGCGGGTGACCTCGGCGGGGCCGATGCCGAAGCGGTCGAGGTCGAACCAGGCGGGCAGGCGGGAGGTCATGGGTCGCGCGCGTCGGTCGGCCCCGGACGCCGCGCGACGACCGCGATGCGTCCGCAGTCGCGCCCGCCGTCGGGCCGGTTCATGAATTCGAAGATCACGGGTTCGAGCCCCACCCGGGCAACGATGGCGCGCGTTTCGCCGGGAGGCCAGGCGTCGTAGAAGAATCGCTCGCCGAACATCGTGTCGGTGAACGCGGGCGAGTCCGAGCCGCCGGACGTGAACATGAGGCGGCCGCCGGGGGCGAGCATCCGGGCGAGGCGGGCCAGGATCGGCTCGTGAAGCCGGCGCTCGACGTGGAAGAGCGCGTCCCAGCAGACGATCGCCGCGAACTCGTCGTCCAGCGCGAGGGCTTCGAGCGTGCCCGCGATCCAGCGCTCGCGGGGCAGCCGGGCGCGGGCCAGGGCGAGCATCGCCGGCGACTGGTCCACGCCCACCACCCGGTATCCGCGCGCCACCAGCGCCTCGGCCATCGGCCGCCCCGTCCCGCATCCGGCGTCCAGCACGAGCGAACCGGCGCGGACGCCGTCGAGCAGCGCGTCGAGGTACTCCGCCTCGCGGTGCACGAACCCGTGCCGGGCGCGGTCCCACTCGGCGGCGATGCGGTCGTAGGAGTCGCGGTTCACGCGCCCGGAACCTTCATACGCGACGATCGCACGCGGGCGCTAGGAGCGGGGGGTCCGCTCCCGCGTCCGGCCTCCCACCGCCACCTCGTCGAGCACCGAGCCGTCGGTCAACGATTCCGGCGACGCATCGTCTCCGCGCAGCCGGCCACCCGGCCGGGGCGTGAGCCAGGGGAAGAACATGCCGAGCGTGATGAGGCCGCCGACGGCGGCGCTCACCGCCGCGATCTCGGCCCGCCCGGCGCCCTGCGCGAATGCAGATGCGACGAGCAACGCGAGGGGCGAGGTGAGCCCGACGACGATTGCGCGGCGCCCCGTGACGTCGGCCGAGGGATGGATGCGCCGGCGGAATCCGAGGAGCACGACTGCGTAGCCTACCGTCAGGCTCGTGACTTCCCATGCGGCGATCAGCGGTGCGTAGGGGCTGAGGCCGGACGCGCCACCGAGCATGGGCAGGAGGAGCATCGCGGCCATCAGTCCCGCGCTGGCCGGCAGCACGCGGGTGAGCGCGCCACGAACGATTTCACGAATGGAGATCACGGGGGGCCTCCGGGGTCCTCCATGATGCCGCGAATCAGCGCTTCGTCAAGTCCGGACGCGGAACGCTCGTGTTGGTGAACCTCGTGAACACCCCGTGGTCCGGCCCGACCCTGACCTCCCACTGGCTCACCTTCAGGTTGTACGAATCGACGCGCGACCGGTTCGCCACGTCCAATTCGTACAGCCCGTCGGGGAGGCTCAATGCCACGCGGCCCCTGGCCGGGCCGCTCTCGGCGATGCAGACGTAGGGTCCGGGCCCCACGTCGCCGATGTCGATTCGCACCCGCCGCCCCTCGATGCGGCTCCGGACCGGAATGCGCACCAGGCACGGATAGCTCGCGACGGTCTCCACGAATATCCACGGCACGGGGCCGGCTCTCGGATCGCCCGGCGCGCCGGGCGGGGGGGCCTCCCGCAGCGAGAGGAGATAGGAGTCGGGGAGCGGGTTCCGCTGCGCGCGAGCGGGGGGCGCGACCAGCACGACGCTCAGCGCGCCGGCCAGGCGCCGCGCCCACGCGCCCGATCTCATCGCACCAGCAACGAATACACGGTCACCTGCGGCCGGAGGCAGGCGGTGTCGAGTGCGTCCACGAGATGCGCGCTGTCGAAGACCGCCTGGCCGAGCCCGTATTGCCCGTCGGCCCGTGCGTCGACCAGGAAGGTCGGAGCCGGCCCACAGACGTACCCCGCGCCGGTGCGGAGCAGGGGAGGCGGCGATTCGCGCCGCGCACAGCCGGCCGCGCCTGCGGCCAGGGAGAGGAACAACGCCATCCGTGCCACCGCCATGGATCGCTCCCGTCGGGGGATGATCCAAGATGCCGCGCGGCCCGCGGCCCGCCATGGCGCCGGGATGAAACACTGATGAAGAAACGATGACGACCGGCGATCAGGTCGGGGAACCCATGACGAAGATCGTATTGCCGAACGGATCCAGCAGGTCGAAGGTTCGCGCGCCCCACGCTTCGTTCCGGGGCGGCCGCAGGACCGGCACCCGAGCGCTCCACTCCGCGTAATACGCGTCGGCATCATCCACCTGCAGCGATGCGCACGCCTCGCGCCCGTGCCCCGACATCGGGCAGTCGATGGTGAGCTGCATGCCGCCGCGGACGAGGCCGAGGAGCCCGTTCTTCCCATCGTCGGTCGCCTCGAACCGCACGGAGAACCCCAGCCCGTCCACGTAGAACTTCCGCGCGACCGCGAGGTCGTCTCCGGGCAGAATGGGAATGGCGAGTTCCATGGTCGGTGCGCTCCGGCGATCGGGGTGCGACGATTCTACCGCTCTTCGACCAGCGCCGCGAGCCGGTCGAGCGTGATGCGCCACCCCAGCTCGTTGTCGGCGGGGGACACGCCCGGCGGCAGCCCCTCGTGGGTCGCGACCAGCTCGGTGCCGCCCGCGCGGTCGGCCAGCGTGAAGGTGATCGTCATCTCGCCCATGAGCCGCGGGTCCTTCGTCTCGAATTCATCGGCCTCGACCACCGTCTCGTCGGGCACGAGCTTCACGAACCGGCCGCGGTACGTGTCGGTGTGCTCGCCGCTCTTCCCAGCGCGGGACGGATCGTCGTAGCTGAGCGAGATGCGGAACGTGCCGCCCTCGCGCGGCTCGAAGCTGTGGACGGTGCTCGTCATGCCGTCGGGTACGCGCCAGGTCGCGATCGCGGCCGGATCGACGAGCGCGCGATAGACCGCCGAGCGCGGCGCGCGGATGTGGCGCGTGAAACGGCCGGCGTTCTTCCGGGCCGCCGACTCGAACAGCTCGGTCATCCGCTCCTCGGCGACCGGGTGGGCCAGGTCCATCTCGGCGGTGCCGGGATATCCGGTCACCCGGATGCGCGCCATCGCCGCGGCGACGTCGTATTCCGTGCGCCGCGGCTCGACACCGGGTCCGAGCAGCAGCCAGTACGCCCCCGGCGTCCCGTACGGCCGACCGACGCTGCCCGCGTTCACCACGCGCACGCCGCCGATCGTGCGCTCGAACTGCATGTGCGTGTGACCGCAGACGACGAGCGCCGCGCCGGTGGCCGCGAACACCGACCGCAGCCGCGCCTCCGGTGTGTGGAGGGTGAACGGCTCGTCGTCGTCGCGCGGAGTGGCGTGGCAGAACACGACGCGGCCCAGGCCGGGGATCTCCAGCTCGACGGTGAGCGGCCAGGAAGCGATGGCCGTCAGCTCGGCGTCGGACAGCCGCTCGGCGGCCCACCACAGCTGCTTGCGGAAGCGCTCGGGGACGCGCGTCGGGACGTCGCCGAAGCGCACGGTGAGCGCATCGTACTCGCCATTGCCGCGGACGAAGTGAACCGGGACGTCGAGCGCCCGCAGCGCGGCCAGCGATTCCTGCGGCATCGGGCCGGGCACGACGTCGCCGCCGACCACCACCGCGTCCACGCGGGCCTCGCGCAGCTCGGCAAGCACCGCTTCGAGCGCCGGCAGATTGCCGTGGATGTCATAGAGGGCGGCGACGCGCACGGGCCCCTCAGCGCCGCCGCGGGTCTCGCGTGTCGAGGCCGGGCATCCTGCTCACCGCGCCTCGAGGAACGCGGCCAGCGCCACCGGCACCATCGCGCAGACGAACTGGAACGCCATCACGCGCAGCGCGGGGCGCGGGCTGTCGGGGATCCACCGCGCGCCGAAGAGGCCGATGAGCGGCAGCTCGGCCAGGACGAGGAACTGGAAGACGTGGGCGGCGGCACCCTCGTCGGGCTGGGCGATGGTGCCGTAGATCGCGAGGTGGCCGACCATGAGGGCCGTTGCGGTCACGGCCGTCACGAGCGGGAGGTAGCCGGTGGGCTTTCGGAGCAGCGTTCCGATGGTCATGGCGGTGGGGAGTCCGTCGGAGGAGACTGCGAGGAAGGCCAGCGAGCGGGCGATCCATTATAACGGGGATTCGCGTTTGCGAAACATCGAAATCCCCGACGGCGCCGGAGGCGGATCGCGCTCTCACCCGCTGGGCGGCGGCCGTCACGCCGCGCGCCGTTCTCAGCTCTTGATCGTGCCCAGCGCGATGCCGAGCAGGGCCAGCGCGGCGAACGCCGCGGCGACGAAGCCGAGGATCGCGGCGATCACGCGGCCCACGCGCAGGGCGCGCGCCGCCGCCGCGTGAGCGTCCGTTCGCTCGGCGAGCTCGCGATCGGCGATGCCCCAGAGGCCGTACGCGAAGAAGCAGGTCGCGACGGAGAGAACGACGAGCCACCCGGGGCCGCGCCAGATCTCGGCCGCCGTCATGACCGCGACGCCGGCGATCGCGTCGATGGCGAGCCGGCCGTCGGAGGCGTGCCGGGCCCGCGCGGCGAGGAATTGCGCGAGGTTGGCGTCGGGGTTGGGAATGGTGTCGATCATGTGAACCTCGAGAGAAGTCGGACTCGTCCATTGTCGGGCCCCGGCGAACGGCCCGCTAGCCGCTGCCGCCCCGCGGCCCGAGCAGCCGCGCTCCGGATGCGTATACCAGAACATGGTACACCACGGAGAGCCCGGCCAGCGTCCAGCCCAGGGCGTGCCGGCCGGCGGCGTAGAACGCGGCGGCGGCCAGTCCCGACAGGAGCATTTCCTCGGCCAGGCGCAGCAGCTCGGCGGCGCGCCCGAATTGATGAAAGTCCACGGCGCCCCAGATCCCGAATCCCACCACGGGTGTCACGATCGCGAGCCCGAGTTTGGTCGCCGGGCGACCGCCCGCCTGGTAGCCCCAGTAGGCAAAGCCGACCACGACGCCGAATTCCATCACCGCCCGCAACGTCAGATTCACGCGTTCGATGGCGGTCATGGGCTAGCCCTCACCGCCCCACCACGGGCCCCGCCTTCACCGCCGCCGCGCCCGCCTCTTCCGCCGCGAGCCGCTGGGCCGCGGCCGGCTCGCCCCGCGCCCGGTAATACGCCTCGAACTCGGCCACCACCTCGCGGCGTACCGCGTCCGACGCGGAAAGCGTGGCCCGGGCCAGCGACAGCGCGTGCGTGAAGAGGCTGTCCGCCTCGCGCCACTTCCCCTGCGCCGCATCGGCCGACGCGATGAGCCCCAGCGTGCGCGTCAGCTCGGGGTGCGGCTCGCCCAGCACCCGCCGCTGCACGGCCTCCACGCGCTCGAGCAACGCCATCCCCCGCGCCGGCTGACCGTCGGCCGCCATCACGCTCCCCAGCAGCGCCTCGGTCTGCAACGTGACCGGATGGTCCTTGCCGTAATACAGAGTCTGCGCCGAGTCGGCCGCGCGCAGCGACGTCCGGGCCGCGCCGAGCTTTCCCTCCCGCCGCTGCAGGCTGCCCAGCTCGTACCAGAGCTGCGCGACGTTGGGATCGTCCCACCCCGACAGCCGCTGCCGCATCTGCAGCGCCTGCACCATGTACACCTCGGCGGAATCCAGGCGGTCCTGGCGCCGGTAGGTGTCGGCCACGTTCTCCAGCGCCACGGCGAGCATGAGCTGATCGCCCTGCCCGGTGCCGCGGTAGCGGCGCACCACGTCCTCGTAGATCTGCCGCGCTTCGGCCACGCGCCCCTGCGTGAGCAGCGTCGCCGCCAGATTGTTCAACCCGGCCGCGACGCGCGGATCGTCGTCGCCATACACCTTTCGCCGGAGCGCCAGCGAGCGGCGCGCCATCACCTCGGCCTCGGCCCCGCGCCCCTCGGCGTTGAGGAACTTGCCGAGCACGGTGAGCGACGGATCGGTGCGGAAGTCGTTCCGCCCGTACAACGCCACGCGAATGGCGAGCCCGGCGCGCAACAGCCGCTCCGCCTCCACCGCCGCGTTGCCCCTGTACCAGAGCGTCTGTCCGAGCCCCGTGGCCGCCTCGGCGGTGGCTTCGCTGTTCTCGCCCGTCATCGCGATCCGCGTGGTGAACGCCTCGCGGTCCAGTGCCTCGGCCTCGGCATACCGGCCCTCGTTGCTGAGCACGTTCGCCAGCGTGAGCATC
Organism: Gemmatimonadaceae bacterium; assembly: GCA_046706905.1. Lineage (GTDB taxonomy): Bacteria > Gemmatimonadota > Gemmatimonadetes > Gemmatimonadales > Gemmatimonadaceae > JAGWRI01. The sequence goes on along the minus strand of JBJKPA010000190.1, from coordinate 1,947 downwards.
GTGCCGGTGGTCTCCAGGCTCCGGCTGCCCAGCACGCGGCGCTGGATGTCGAGGCCGCTGCGCAGGATCTGCGCCGCCTGATCCAGATCGCCCTCCTGGTAGCGCGCGTATCCCAGCGCCACCAGGCTCGACGCGATCTCGGCGTCGTGCCCGGCGCCGAGCCCGCGGCGTTCCGCGAGCGAGCGCGTGGCGAGCGAATCGGCCAGCCGGTAGTCGCCGAGGATGACGTAGGCGCGGGACAGCAGCGCGAGCATCCGCGCGTGAAGGGCCGGCTGGCTCTTCAGCTCGTCCAGGTGGAGCATCGCCAGGTTGACGAACCCCTTCATCGGAAGGTCGGCGCCCCGCGTTTCCACGGGGTCGTTGGTCTGCAGGATGCCGAGCAGGAACGACGACACCTGCTGCGCCTGGGCGAGCGCGTCGCGCGTGCGATGCGCCTGCCACATGCCGACGCCAACGCCGGAGAGCACGAGCGCGGTCGCGAGCGACGCCACCGCGACGCCGGCGCGGTTCCGGCGAATGAACTTGCCGGCGCGGTACGGGAGCGTGGGCAGGCGGGCGTGCACCGGACGGCGGTCGAGATAGCGCCGGACGTCGTCGGCGAGCGCCTCCACCGAGGCGTAGCGGGCGGCGGGCTCCTTGGCGAGCGCCTTGAGGCAGATCGCGTCGAGATCGGCCCACGGCCGGCGGGGCTCGCCGGCGACCGCCGAGGGACGCCTGACCTCCGCCTCCACGACGGACCTCACCAGCTCGGCGTGGCGCACGCCCGTGGGCTCATACGCGCGCGTGCCCGTGAGCAGCTCGTAGAGCAACAGGCCAAGGCCATGGACGTCGGTCGCCGTGCTCACCGGCTCGCCGAGGATCTGCTCGGGCGCCGCGTAGCGCGGCGAGAGCAGGCGCATGCCGGAGAGCGTCGACTCGCCCTCGGCGGGCTCGTCCTCGAGCAGCTTGGCGATGCCGAAGTCGAGCAGCTTCACCACGCCGTCGGAAGTCACGAAGACGTTGGACGGCTTGAGATCGCGGTGCACGACCAGGTGGTGGTGCGCGAACGCCACCGCGTCGCACAGATCGAGGAAGAGCCGCAGGCGCTCGGCCAGCCCCAGCACGCGTTCGTCGCACCACTCGGTGATCGGACGTCCGCGCACGTGCTCCATGGCGAGATACGGCGTCCCGTCGTCGGCCACGCCGACGTCTATGAGATGCGCGATGAAGGGGTGGTTGAGGCGAGCCAGTGTGCGCTGCTCCTGCTCGAACCGCGTGAGGCGGGCCGGGTCGCCCAGCGCGCCGCGCACCAGCTTGAGCGCCACCTCGAAATTCAGGCCCTCGCGCTCGGCGAGCAGCACGGCGCCCATCCCGCCGTGCGCGATGGCCGCCTTGATGACGTAGGGGCCGATGCGCGTCCCGACCATGTGGTCGAGCGAGGGCGGGGCGCTGTCGATCACCGACGCGAGGGCCGAGGCCGAGGCGTCGAGCACCGCCGCGGGGTGATCGTCGAAGTGGAGCAGCTCGCGCACCTCCTCGATCACGCCGGTGTCGGCGTCCACCGTGGCGAGGTAGGCCTCGCGCTCGGCGGGCGGCAGCTCGACCGCGTGATCGAAGATCTCGCGGACGCGCCGTGTGCGCTTCGGGTTCACGGCGCGAGCCGGCGGGCCAGCCAGGCTCGCGCGTAGCGCCAGTCGCGGGTGACGGTGGGGGCGGAGACGCCGAGCGCGGCGGCAGTCTCCTCGGTGCTCATGCCGCCGAAGAAGCGGCATTCGACGACCTGCGCGGTGCGCGGACTCTCCTCGGCCAGCTCCGTCATCGCGCCGTCGAGATCGAGGAGTTCCTCGGCGCTCACCGTGCGCTCGTGTCCGACGGCCTGCGAGAGCGTGACCGAGATCCAGTGGCCGCCGCGCTTCTCGGCGGTGCGGCGGGCGGCCTGGTCCACCAGGACCTGGCGCATGGCGCGGG
>JBJKPA010000189.1:0-4326 GCA_046706905.1 Gemmatimonadaceae bacterium | reverse complement strand
GCGTCTCACCGAGCCCGAGCTGATCGCCTGGGGCGAGCGGTTCGGCCGCGACGCGTCCATCCCGCTCGTCGTCGGTCTCGAGGGCGACCTGGGAGCGGGCAAGACGACCCTCGCCCGCGCGATCTGCCGCGGATTCGGCGTGACCGGCGACGTGACGAGCCCCACCTTCTCGATCGTGCACGAATACGACGCCGCCCGGGGGCGCGTCTACCACCTCGACCTCTACCGGCTGCATGGACCGCGCGACCTCACCAACCTCGGCTGGGACGAGATCGTGAGCGACCGCGCGCTCGTCCTCGTCGAGTGGCCGGAGCACGCCGGGGAGCGGTTCCCGGCCGGCGCCGTGCGTCTGTCCCTCACGCACGTGCCGGGACACGGCGAGCTCCGGGCGCTGCGCGAACGGGAGGGATCCCCGTGATCACGTTGGCGATCGACGCCTCGACCTACGTCGGCACGGTGGCCGTGCTCGACGACGCCCGGCTCGCCGCCGAGCGGGAGACGGCGATGCGCGGGCGCGACGTCGAACGGCTCATGCCGGCCGTGTCCGACGCGGTGGCCGCAGCCGGCGTGTCGGTGCGCGACGTGGGGCGCGTGGTGTGCGGCGACGGCCCGGGGAGCTTCACCAGCCTTCGCATCGCCGCATCGATCGCGAAGGGGATCGCGATGGGCGTGGGGGCCGCCCTGCTGCGCGTCTCGTCGCTGGCCCTGATTCCCGCCGCGGCAGATGTCGAACCCGGGCGGTACCTGGCGGCGCTCGACGCATTGCGGGGGGAGGCCTACTTCCAGCGGTTCCGCGTGGAGCCGGGCGGGGAGGTGGTGCCGGAGAGCCGCTTCTACCTCGGTCCGCTGGCCGCCGTGGCCGGGGCGGCGCGCGAGATGGGGGCGCGGGTCGCCGCGCCGCGGGAAACGCTGGATCTCATCGCGGCGTCGGGGGGTGGGGCCGAGCCGCTCGACGCGCCGCTGGCGCTCGCCCCGCACGCGCGCGGGGTGGCGCGGCTGGGCGCTTCCCTCGAAGGTGCCGATCTGGCGGCGTGGGAGCCGAAGTACGGGCGGTTGGCCGAAGCACAGGTGAAATGGGAGGCGGCACACGGCCGCCCGCTTCCCGGCTCATGACGACCACGGCGCCGGTGCTTCCGGCCACCCTGGCCGACGCCAAGCAGGTGGCGGCGATCGAGGAAGTGGTCTTCTCCGATCCCTGGTCGGCCAACTCGTTCCGCTCGCTGCACGGCGACCCGCGGGTGTACTTCGCCTGCGTGCACGGGCCGGGGGCGGAGAACGGTCCGGAGGGCACTCCCGCCGGTCCGGTGGTTGGCTATGTTGTGGCGATCTTCGCCGCGGACGAGGCGGAGATCGCGAATCTGGCCGTCGACCCGGGGGCCCAGCGGCAGGGGGTCGGACGCCGGTTGCTGGACGCGGCGATCGCCGAGGCGGAACGCCGCGGCACCCGGGTGTTGTACCTTGAGGTGCGGGAATCGAACCAGGCGGCGCGGTCGCTGTACCGGTCGCACGGGTTCGAGCAGGCGGGACGGCGGCGCGAGTACTACCGGCACCCGGTTGAGGATGCGCTGCTGCTGCGCCGACTTGTCGGGCCGAGGCTCAAGTAGTCTCTCATGTGTGAAATGGAAGTGTTTGTGCAGCAGGAATTTGGTGATGGAGAATTCAACCGGACTGGACATCATGCGCGGCGAGAGTAACGACCATTCTCGCCAGGAGGAACTGTGAGCCGGAGCTTGAACAAGGTGACGTTGATCGGGAACCTGGGGAGCGATCCCGAGGTGCGGTCCACGACGGGGGGCAACCGGGTGGCGACGTTCTCGCTGGCCACGAGCCGGACGTGGAACAGCAACGCCGGGGAGCGCCAGGAGAAGACGGAGTGGCACCGGTGCGTGGTCTGGAACAGCAAGTCGTCGCAGCTGGCCGACATCGTGGAGAAGTACGTCCACAAGGGCGACAAGCTGTACGTCGAGGGGCGCATCGAGTACCGCCAGTGGCAGGACAAGGAGGGGCAGACCCGCTACAGCACCGAGATCAACGTGCGCGAGCTGATCATGCTGAGCTCGCCGCGTGGGGGCGGGGGTGGCGGGGACTTCGAGGGAGAGGCTCCGGCCCGTGCGAGCCGGCCGGCGTCGCCCAAGGCCAAGGCGGGCGCCGGGGCGGGCTCGGACGAGTCGTTCGAGGACTTCCCGGACGCGCTGCAGGACCAGGACGACGACCTGCCGTTCTGACGTCGGGGAAGCGGGGTGGGGCCCCGGGGCCGTTCGCGGTCCCGGGGCCTCGTTTCCTCCGGTCCGGGCGGGTCGTCAGTTTCCAGCGGCGGTCGGCGGTCTCGCCGAACCGGCCGCGCGGGCAGTTCCGGCCCGTGCCACCTCGTCACTTCCCCATGCTGTCCGCGCGACACGCTGGTCGGCGGGCAGGGAGCACAGCATCCGCCCCATGCGAATCCGCACACTAGGCGTACTCCTCGCGGCCGTGTTGATGGCCCCGGCCGTTCCCGCCGCGCTCGCCGCGCAGCAGCCGACCGGCGCCCAGCCCGTTCCGCAGACTCACACGGTGGTGAAGGGTGAGACGCTGTGGGGGTTGGCCGCGCGGTACCTGGGCAGCGGCTTCAAGTGGCCCTCGATCTACGACCTCAACCGCGAGGCGATCGCCAACCCGCACTGGATCTATCCGGGGCAGGTGCTGCGCATGCCCGGCGCGGTGACCAGCGTCGCCGTCACGGTGGCGCCCCCGGCGGCTCCGGCCAAGCCGGCCGCCGCTCCGCCTCCCGACACGACGCAGCATCCGGCGCCGGAGCCGACGCTCAATCCGGCCACCGGGAAGACGGTGTTCCCGCCCGAATACTCCACCGCGAGCAACGTCCCCGAGGTGAGCGCCGAGAAACCCCCGGTCTTCCCCACGGTGCTCATCGGCGAGTATCTGAGTGCGCCGTACGTCCTCAAGTCGGCGCGCATCTCGGGCGCCGGGCACCTCATGGGCTCCGGTTCGCTCGATGCCGAGGGGCACATCGAGGGGACGACCATCTTCAAGGCGTTCGACAACGTGCTGATCGCGCCGCCCTCCGGCGCCCCGGCCCGGAAGGGTGAGCAGTACGTCGCGCTGCGTCCGGGCCCGGTGCTCTTCCGGGTCGGCCAGGTGATGATCCCCACGGGGATCGTCGAGGTCACGCACGACCGCACGGGCACCGAGGCGGTGCGGGCGCAGGTGATCGCGCTCTACGGCGAGATGAGCCCCGACCAGCTGCTCGTCCCGGTGGACACCACGGGGATCTACACCACCGCGCGGCCGAAGCCGGTATCGAACGGCCGGTGGGCGGAGGTCAAGTACATCCTCTCGGAGCCCGTGCTGCCGACGACGTCCGCGTTCGTCGTCCTGAATCTCACCGCCTCCGACGGGGTGAAGCCGGGTGACGAGTTCCAGCTCTTCCGCAACGCCGAGCCGAACAGGGACCCGTCCGCGCTGTCCACGCCGGCGATTCCGATCGGCAAGGCGAAGGTCGTCCGCGTCACGCCTTACGGAGCAACGGCGATCGTGACCGCGCAGCAGCAGCCGGCGATCGACGTCGGCATCTCTGCCCGGATCACGGCAAAAATGCCGTAACAGCGGGCGGCCGTGATGCCCTAACGGGTTCAAGGGATTACATTTGGGCGAGCGCCATGATAGCGATCGCCCATTTCCTTGCCATCACGCTGTACGTGGCCGCCGCGGCGTTGGCCGCGGCGCCGTTCGCGCGGCCGGTCAACGCCCCGCTCCGGAGCGTCCTGACCCTGCTCTCGGCCGGCGTCGTGGTGCACGGCGTGGCGCTGGCGTTGCTGGCGGTCCGCGCCGGCGATCTCTACGTGGCGGGGCTCGGGCCGTCGCTGTCCATGGCCGGGTTCGTCCTCGCACTCACGCTGCTCGTGGCCGAGTTGCTGGCACGCGACGTGAGCCTCACGCTCGTCGCCGCGCCGCTCGCCGCCCTGCTCACCGCGGCGGGCAACATCGTCGGCTTCGCGCACCACGTGGAGCCCACCGGCACGCAGAGCGCCTGGCTCGTGGCGCACATCGCGCTCAGCTTCCTCGGCATCGCGGCCTTCGGCACCGCCGCGGCCGCGGGGCTGCTCTACCTCTTCGAGCGCCGCCAGCTTCGCTCGGGACGGTTCGACGCGATCTTCCGCCTCTTCCCGCCGCTCGCGACGCTGGACCGCGTGAATCACATCTCGGCGCTCGTCGGATGGCTCGGGCTCACCGTGGGCGTGGTGCTCGCCGTGGCGTACTCGCTGGAGTACGGCGGGATGCGTCCGGAGCAGCTGGCGTGGGGCATCGCGGCCTGGCTCGGGGTGAGCGCGC
>JBJKPA010000188.1:0-9496 GCA_046706905.1 Gemmatimonadaceae bacterium | reverse complement strand
CGCACCGCCGCACGGTGACCGAGGCCGACGTGGTCGCCTTCGCGGGCATCAGCGGCGACTTCTTCTACGCGCACATGGACGACGTGGCGGCGCGCGAATCGCTGTTCGAGAAGCGGGTGGCGCACGGCTACTTCGTGCTGTCGGCGGCCGCCGGGCTGTTCGTGGATCCGGCGCCCGGCCCGGTGCTGGCCAACTACGGCCTGGACAACCTGCGATTCGTGAAACCGGTGTACATCGGGGACACGATCCACGTCCGGCTCACCTGCAAGCAGAAGACGGCCAAGGAGACGCCGCCGGACGGGATCCCGCAGGGGGTGGTGGCCTGGGACGTGGAGGTCCGGAACCAGGCCGACGAGCCGGTGGCGCTGTACACCATCCTGACTCTGGTGCGGCGCCGGAGCGGCTGAGCCCGGCAACGATTATCAGCACGAGTTCGAGGCCGGCCCGATGGGGGCCGGCCTTTGTGCTTTCTGATCGCCTTCTCTATGGATGCGATCACGCCGTCGAACGACGGAACACAATGGTACTCAATGGTTTGTGATCAATGCTATCGCCCGATGACCTGCCGTGGCGGCCGCAACGCGGCCATGCAACCACGAATAACAGGCGTTGGCATTTACAACTGGTTTGTGACGCATGGGCGCCATTAAGAGGTTGTAAATGCAAATACGGCAGTGTTCACGACGTCCGCCTCAGAGCTGTGACCGCCGATCCGATGCGATGGCCGAACCCGCCATCGCCGATCGCAGGTGGTCGAAGTCGAGGGTCACCAGCGCCACACGGCTGCCGGGTCGAGGAGACCGACGCAGGTCTCCCGAGGACGGCTACCAACTCCAGTCGTAGAGCCGGGCCCGAGGCGTGGGCCGGCGGGGTTGAGGCCGAGCGGCGACGGGAGGCACGGCGGAGAGCACTCACAGACCAATCACCAGCCCGGCCGGCGTCCCTGCGGGGTGCCGGGTGGGCCCACGGGGGCCTCCCCCGGGGGGAAGAACACGCTTATGACCAGCAACTTCAGGCGTTGGTTCGCGGGCGTCGCCGTGCTCATGGCCTTGGTGCCGGGGATGGCGGCGGCTCAGCAGGCGACCACGATCACGGGGCGGGTCGTGAACGACGCGGGGGCGCCGATCCAGGGCGCCAGCGTCGCCATCACCTCGCTCGGAGTGGGGGCGTACACGGCCGACAACGGCCAGTACAAGCTCACCGTGCCGGCCGAGTACAGCGGGCGCTCGGTGTCGCTGCTCGCCCGGCGCATCGGCTTCCGCGAGTCGTCGGTGCAGATCACGCTCAGCGGCGGTGCGATGTCGCAGGACTTCGTCCTCACCTCCGTCCCGACCGTCCTGACGGGCGTCGTGGTGACCGCGCTGGGCGAGGAGCGCCAGAAGAGCCAGCTCGGCACGGCGCAACAGCAGCTCAGCACGGCCGATCTCACCGTGGCGCCCACCGACAACGTGATCAAGGCGATCCAGGGCAAGATCTCCGGCGCGCAGATCACGGGATCGGGCACGCAGGGCGGCTCGACGCAGATCGTGCTTCGCGGCTCGAACTCGATCACGGGCAACAACAACCCGCTGTTCGTGGTGGACGGCGTGCTGATCGCCAACCGCGACCGCGGGGCGAGCGCGAACGGGGGGTGGGACTTCGGCAGCGCGATGAACGACCTCAACCCCGATGACATCGCCTCGATGTCGGTGCTGAAGGGCCCGAACGCGGCCGCGCTCTACGGCTCGCAGGCGGCGAACGGCGTCATCATCATCACGACCAAGAGCGGCCGCAACACCGGCGGCCGGATCAACACCGAGTTCAACTCCTTCTATACCTGGGACACGCCGTCCATCCTGCCCACCTACCAGAACCAGTACGGTCAGGGCGCCGGCGGGGACTTCCAGTACGTGGACGGCGCCGGCGGCGGCGTGAACGACGGCGCCGACCAGAGCTGGGGGCCCAAGCTCGACGGGCGTCTCATCGAGCAGTTCACCTGCCCGAACAGCACGTGTCCGTGGGTGGCCCATCCGAACAACGTGCGGAGCTTCTTCCCCACCGGGCACACGATGCGCGCCAACCTCGCCGTGAGCGGCGGGACGGCGAACGCCAACGCCCGGCTGTCCGTGGGGACCGACCAGACGCAGGGCATCATCCCCGGCAACTTCCTGCGGAAGAACACGGCCAGCCTCACCGGCCGGATGCAGGTGAACGACAAGCTGTCCACCAACGCCTCGATCCAGTACGTGCGCGACGAGGGACAGAACCGGCCGGGGCAGGGCTACTCGAACAGCATTCTCGAGAGCTACGTGTGGTTCGGCCGCCAGGTGGACCTGAGCGTGCTCAAGAACAGCTGGCAGAAGAGCGCGACGCTCAACAACGGGCCCGCCAACCGCGAGTACAACTGGAACTACAACTACCACAACAATCCGTACTTCCTCATGTACGGGAACCCCGAGGGCGATACGCGGGACCGCCTGATGGGGTCGATCTCGGCGACGTACAAGTTCACCGACTGGCTCAGCGTCACCGGGCGGGCGGGGGCCGACGTCTATCGCCTGGGCATCAGCCAGAACTACTCGGTGGCCGACATCACCGGCGTGAACATGGACTACTCCACGGCCGGCGCCTTCGGCGTGACGAGCGACTACTCGAACAACCGCAACTCCGATCTCATCGTGTCGGCGGTGCACGACATCGGGCGGCACGTGGTCTTCAACGGATCGGTGGGCGGCACGATCCGCGCCCAGGACTTCAACACCACGAACACGTACGTGCGCGGCATCTCGGCCCCCGGCATCTACAACGTGTCCAACGCCGCGATCGCGCCCACGCAGACCCAGTACGACTCGCGCTCGCAGGTGAACAGCACCTACGGCTCCGCGGCGTTCACCTGGGACGGCTGGTGGACCGTGGAGGCGACGGCGCGGCAGGACTGGTCGTCCACGCTGCCCAAGGGCCACAACTCGTACTTCTATCCGTCGGCCAACACGTCGCTCGTCCTGACCGACGTCTTCCCGCAGCTCAAGAACCGGTGGCTGAGCTATCTCAAGCTTCGCGGGTCCGTGGCGCAGGTCGGCAACGACGCGCCGACGTACCAGCTCCAGTCCACGTACGTGGGCAACGCGAACAAGTTCAACGGCCAGCCGCAGTTCAGCTTCAACGACGTGCTGGCGAACGCGGCCCTCAAGCCCGAGATCACGAAGTCCGGTGAGATCGGCATCGAGGCCAGCTTCTTCAACGGCCGGGCCAACCTCGACGCGTCCTGGTACGAGAAGGCCACCCGCAACCAGATCTTCAACGTGGCCGTCTCGCCGGCGACGGGGTTCGGGTCCAAGTCCATCAACGCCGGCCGCATCTTCAACCACGGCATCGAAGCGCTGCTGACCCTGGTGCCCGTCCAGCTCAACAACGGCTTCCAGTGGACCACGACGCTCAACTTCTCGCGCAACCGGAGCATGGTGGACGAGCTGTATCCGGGCGTCTCCACCATCGTCCTGGGCAGCGCCTGGTACACGAACGTCGAGGCGCGCAAGGGCCAGCCCTACGGCTCGCTGTTCGGCTACGCGTTCGCGCGCGACAGCGCCACCGGCCAGCTGATGACCGACGGCGGCCTCACCTACACGTCGGGCAAGGCGGTGCTGGGCAACATCCAGCCCGACTGGATCGGCGGGTGGAACAACCAGATCAGCTACAAGAACTTCACCGTCAGCGCGCTGATCGACGCCCACGTGGGCGGCGACATCTTCAGCGTGACGAACTACTTCGGCGACTACGCCGGCGTGCTCAAGCGGACGCTGAACGGCCGCCAGGTGGACTGGAACAATCCCGGCATCGTCGTGAAGGGCATCGACGTGAACACCGGGCAGGCCAACACGATCAACGTGACCTCGGAAGAGTACTACCAGAACATCTTCCCGGTGAACGAGCCCTACATCTACAAGGACACCTACTTCAAGCTCCGGGAGGTGCGGATCGGCTACGACCTGCCGCAGCGGTGGGCCAACCGGTTCAACGCCTCGGCGGTGAACCTGGCCCTGGTGGGTTCGAATCTGCACACGTGGACGAACGTACCGAACATCGACCCCGAGTTCGCCTACAGCAACGGCAACACGCAGGGCCTCGAGTACGCCAGCATTCCGAGCCCGATGTCCATCGGGATCAACGTCCGCATCGTTCCCTGACCGCCGAACCGGAGACACACGATCATGATGAAGACGAATCGATGGCTCGTGGTCGGCGCCGGCATCGCCCTCTGCGGGGCGGTGGCGTGCAACAACGACACGCTGACCAATATCAACGCCAACCCGAACAGCCCGACCGACGTGCCGGCGGCGACCGTGTTCACGAGCGCCGCGCAGACCTCGGCCGCGCGCTGGGTCGGGAACGGCTACGACCTGCGCGGCACCGAATGGGTCGCGCAGCACCTCGCCGAGGTGCAGTATCCCGACGAGGACGACTACAAGCGCCTCCAGGGCGGCCAGACGGCGCCCTGGTTCGACAACCCGTACCGCGGCGAGCTCGAGGATCTCAAGCAGGTGATCCTCAAAGGCCAGGCGGCCAACGAGCCCGGCACCTGGGCGCCGGCGATGATCCTCGAGGTCTGGGGGTTCAGCTATCTCACCGACACCTTCGGCGACGTGCCGTACAGCGAGGCGCTGGCCGGGGATTCCGTGGGCGGCACCCTCACGCCGGCCTATGACCCGCAGCAGGACATCTACACCGGTCTGTTCGCGCAGCTCGACCAGGCGTCGAAGGCGCTCACCGGCGCGGCCAACACGCTGGGCGGCGCGGACCCGATCTACGGCGGCGATCCGGCCGCCTGGCAGAAGTTCGCCAATTCGCTGCGCGCGCGGCTCGCCCTGCGCGTCGTGAACGTGGACGCGGCCCTCGCCAACACGCAGCTCCAGGCGGCGCTCGCCGCCACCGGCGGCGTGTTCACCTCCAACGCCGACAACGCCCAGCTCGACTGGCCGGGCGACGGCGTGTACAACAATCCGTGGTCGGGGAACTTCGCGACCCGCGACGACCATCGCATGTCGCAGACCCTGATGAACATCCTGCTGGCCAACAACGACCCCCGGGTGCCGATCTACGCGCAGCCGACGGTCAACGACACGGTGATCAATCCGCTGATGCCGAACTACGCCGGCATGCCCAACGGCCTCACGCAGGCCACCGCGTCGGTGTACTTCAACAACACCTCGCGGCCGGGGCTGATCTTCTATCCCGGGGCCACCACGTACGGCACGTTCGGCGACGGCAGCGGCAAGGCGACGCCGTCGTACATGATGACGTACGCCGACATGGCGTTCATCGAGGCCGAGGCGGCGAACCGCGGGCTGGGCGGTCTCACGGCCGGTCAGGCGGCGGCGTTCTATGCCGCCGGCGTCACGGCGTCGATGGCGCAGTGGGGCGTGTCGGCCGCTGACGCGGTCACCTATCTGGGACAGCCGAGCGTGGCCTACCAGGGCGGCGTGGCCGGGTTGACGCAGATCGATCTGGAGCGCTGGATCGCGCTGTACGGCGACGGCGGGCAGGCCTGGGCGCTCTGGCGCCGCACCTGCGTGCCGAACACGGTGAAGCCGGGCCCGTACGCGATCATCAGCACGGTGCCGCGCCGATTCGAGTATTCGGTGAACGAGTACTCGGTCAACGCCGATCAGGTGGCGGCGGCGGTGCAGCGCCAGGGGGCCGACGGGTTCACCACGACGATGTGGTGGGACAAGGTCACCGCGGCGCCGACGTACACGGCGGGGTGCGGCCAGCGGTAGCGCCGTCACCTCGCGGGAAGCAAACGACGGGCCCTCCGGCGACGCCGGAGGGCCCGTTCGTCTTGGGGGCCCGGGCGCGCGCGGACGGGCCCGCGAGCTTTGTGAATCCTTCATGGTCGCCCGGCGTGCGCCCTGGAGGGACATCAAGGAAACGTAAGGACGGACGCGCCGGAGCTTAATGAAATCTATATAAGCAAATAATTAACGTCATGCAGGTCACGGACTTGTGACGGTGTGGTCCGCAGGGCAGGTTGATCAGGCAAACAGCAGCGTTCCGCAATTCCGCGTGCCGTTCATGCAGCCAGCGCCCAGCGCGGTTGTCGTGTCATCGGGATTCCGCGCCGACTCGGTCGGGGCACGAATCCCACCGGAACTCCCGTCCGCCGTTCGGGCCCGCGTGTGTCCGATGCGGTGGCGCCAGAGCCAGCGCGGAACGCACATCCCTCACTGAGTGGAGGAGTGCATGACGAGGTATCTCCGCGCGGTACTCGCGGCGGGCGTGGCACTCGCGATGAGCGCCACGGCGGCCGCGGCCCAACAGCCGGCCCGCGTATCGGGACGCGTCACCGGCGACAACGGGTCCGTGCTCCCGCTCGCCAACGTCACGATCGACGCGCTGCACATCGGCGCCAACACCGATGACGCGGGCCAATACAGTTTCGTGGTGCCGGCCGGCCGCATCCCCGCCGGTCCGGTGACCGTGACCGTGCGCCGCGTCGGGTACGCGCCGCAGAGCGTCACCGTGACCCTCGCCGAGGGCACGGCGGTCGAGAAGGACTTCGTGCTCACCGCGCTGCCGAACGTGCTCAACACGGTCGTCGTCAGCGCCCTCGGCGTCCAGGTGCAGAAGAGCGAGCTGGGCACGGCGCAGCAACAGGTGACCGCGCAGCAGCTCACCACCGCCCCGCACATGAACGTCGTGAACGCGCTGGCCGGCAAGGTCTCCGGCGTGACGATCACCGGCTCCGGCACGCAGGGCGGATCCACGGCGATCTTCATCCGCGGCGCGAACTCGATCAGCGGCTCGAGCATGCCGCTGTTCATCGTCGACGGCGTGCCCGTCTCGACGTCCGACCAGGGCGGGTCGGTCGGTGGCTCCGGCATGCTCGGGGGCCACTTCGACTTCGGCTCGGCGATCGACGACATCAACCCCGACGACATCGCCAGCATCTCGGTCCTCAAGGGCCCCAACGCCGCGGCGCTCTACGGCTCGCGGGCCGCGAACGGCGTCATCCTGATCACCACCAAGCAGGGGAACGCGACCGGCGGCTCGATGCGGAGCTCGTTCTCGTCGACCTACACGTTCGACACGCCCTCCATCCTGCCCAAGTTCCAGAACCTCTACGGACAGGGCTCGGCCGGCCAGTTCAGCTGGGTGGACGGCAAGGGCGACGGCGTCCAGGACGGCAACGACCAGAGCTACGGCCCGCGCTTCGAGGGCCAGATCATCAACCAGTTCACGTGCCCCACGGGCTGCCCCTGGGTCGCCCATCCGAACAACGTCTACAGCTTCTTCCAGACGGGCGGCACGTTCGACAACAACATCTCGTTCAGCGGCGGCACCGACCGGGCCAGCGCCCGCCTCTCCCTGGGCAGTGACCAGGAGAAGGGCTACATCCCGAACAACAGCTTCCGCAAACTCACCGCCGGGCTGAGTGGCCAGCTCCAGGTCTCCCCGCGCCTGACGGCGACGGCGAACCTGAACTACGTCAACAACCAGGCCCTGAACCGGCCGGGCGTCGGCTACGAGGGCGGCGTCCTCGAAGGGCTGGACGTCTGGTTCGGGCGCCAGGTGGACATGCAGGCCCTCAAGAACGAGTACTACCAGCCGAACGGCCAGCTGTTCAACTGGAACTACAACTACCACAACAATCCGTACTGGATCGCCTATGACAATCCGGAGCAGGACACCCGCGACCGGATCATCGGCGACGTCTCGCTGTCGTACGATCTGACGGATTGGCTGAAGATCACGGGCCGCACCGGCTCGGACATCTACAACTACAACCAGGCGGCCGACTACGCGGCCGGCAACATCGAGTGCGGCCAGGGCAGTTGCGTGAACCCGGCGTACTCCGGCGCGTTCGCCCTCCAGCAGACCTCGTGGAACGAGAACAACAGCGAGCTGCGCGCGACGGCCAACAAGGATCTCGGCTCGCACTTCTCGCTGAGCGCCCTGGCCGGCATCAACCGCCGCTTCTCCACGTTCCGCAGCGCGTCGCAGTCCACCACCGGCATCTCGGTGGCCGGGATCTACAACGTGGCCAACGCGGCGATCAACCCGTCGCTGAGCCAGAACACCCAGAACCTCCAGGTCAACAGCGTCTACGGGTCGGCGTCGCTGACCTACGACGACTGGTGGACCGTCGAGGGGACGGCCCGCAACGACTGGTCGTCCACACTCCCCAAGGGGCACAACTCGTACTTCTACCCCTCGGTCAACACCTCCGTCGTGCTCACCAACCTGTTCCCGTCATGGCAGAACAGCTGGCTGAGCTACGCCAAGATCCGCGGGTCGGTGGCCCAGGTGGGCGCCGACGCCAGCCCCTATCAGTTGGCGACCACGTACAGCGGCAGTTCGCAGAAGTTCGCCGGGCAGCCGCTGTTCTCGATCAGCAGCACGATCGCCAACCCCAACCTCAAGCCCGAGATCACGCAGTCGGGTGAGGGCGGACTCGAGCTGGGCTTCTTCCATGACCGCCTCGGCCTCGACATGAGCTACTACCGCAAGTCGACGCGGAACCAGATCATCAACCTCACGCTCGCGCCGACGACCGGCTTCTCGCAGAAGGCCATCAACGCCGGCAAGATCGTGAACGCGGGCTTCGAGGCGCAGGCGAACATCACGCCGATCAAGACCCGCAACTTCGAGTGGGACGCGACGTTCAACTACTCGACCAACGCCAGCAAGGTCGTGACGCTGGCGCCGGGCCTGCAGACCATCGTGCTCAACAGCACGTGGGGCCAGAACGTCGAGGCGCGCGTGGGCCAGCCCTACGGCACGCTCTACGGCAACACGTTCCTGCGCGACAGCGCCGGCAACCTGATCACCTCGGGCGGCTATCCGGAACTCGGCCCCCGCGCCGTGCTCGGCAACGTCAACCCGATCTGGATCGGAAGCTGGAACAACACCTTCCACTGGAAGCGGTGGACGCTGAGCGGCCTGCTCGACTACCACGTCGGCGGCAGCATCTTCAGCGTGACGAACATGTTCGGCCAGTACACCGGCGTGCTCGCCAGCACCATCGTCGGCCGGCAGGTGGACTGGAACAACCCCGGCATCGTGGTCAAGGGCATCGACCAGGCGACCGGCCAGCCCAACACGATCAACGTCACGTCGGAGAACTACTTCCAGTCGCTGTTCGAGATCAACCAGGCGTTCATCTACAGCGCGACCTACCTCAAGCTGCGTGAACTGCGCCTCGGCTACGACTTCCCGTCCCGCCTGGCGCACCGCCTCTGGTCACAGTCGATCAACGTGGCGCTCGTGGGCCGCAACCTGCTCACGTCGAAGAAGATTCCCAACGTCGATCCCGAGTTGGCCTACAGCCAGAACGTGAGCGGCCTCGGCATGGAGTTCGCCAATCTGCCGACCACGCTGAGCTGGGGTTTCAACGTCCGGATCGTCCCGTAACCGTCACTTCGCGGAGAGCCAACCAGATGAAGATCACATCGAAGGTACTGGGTGCCGCGAGTCTCGCCCTCTGGGTGGGCGTGGCGGCATGCGACAACAGCAAGATCAC
>JBJKPA010000187.1:0-3081 GCA_046706905.1 Gemmatimonadaceae bacterium | reverse complement strand
GGACCGACGGCTCGAGGCCCCAGATCTTGGTCACGACCGACGGGTCGTAGAACGTCAGGTTCAGGCCCGAGCCCATGCCGACCTCGAGGACGCGCCCGCGCGCCTGCGGCACCACCTTGGCG
Source organism: Gemmatimonadaceae bacterium (assembly GCA_046706905.1). Lineage (GTDB taxonomy): Bacteria > Gemmatimonadota > Gemmatimonadetes > Gemmatimonadales > Gemmatimonadaceae > JAGWRI01. The sequence goes on along the minus strand of JBJKPA010000187.1, from coordinate 2,959 downwards.
CGCTGGCGCGTGATCGTGTTCAGGCCGCACACCCAGTGTACGGCCCTCGGCAACACGAACCGGTCATACCAGTGCATCGCCCCCCCGCGGATCGGAAGAGGGATGTTCTCAGGCCTGCCGCGAATCTACGGAGCGGGATGCAGGCTTTACAATAGGATGGACCCCCCGGGCCTGGGGGTCAGCCCACGCGTTTCCAGGTCAGGGTCCGGGTAACCGGCTCGCCGGTCGCGGTCGCCGTGTCGAGCGCGATGGTGAGCGTGTCGCCGTCCACGAGCATCTCGCGGGTGAGCACCTGGCCCACGTTCTCCGCCGAGAGCGCGCCGGCGAGGCGCTGCGTGACGGTGCCCCGGGCGTCGTCCACCGTGTAGGTGCCGAAGTAGGCGTCGTACCCGCCCACGGCGCGGCTGTTGTTGGGACCGCTCGCCGCGGCGTCGGCCGCGGGCGCCAAGCGGTCGCGCTTCATGAACTGCGCGGCGAACCGGCCGCCGCGGTCGTAGTACAGCAGCGCCACCGGATCGGCGCCGAGCGAGGGTTCCGCCCGACGCTCGCCGGTGGGCGTGCGATCGACCCGCGACACCAGCTCCCAGGTCCCGACGAGCGCGGTCGAGAGCGGTGCGCGCGTGCCCATCGGATCAGGCGACCTGTTCGGCCGTGGTCGGGTCGATCACGGTGAACACACGGGCCACGGAGTTCGCCGGGAAGCCGCCCTGCTTGGCGTGCTCTCGCACGCTCGCCTCGTCGGGCGCGACGTACACGCAGTAGATCTTGTCGGCGGTGACGTAGCTCTGCACCCACTGAATCTGGGGCCCCATGGCGCTCAACACCCCGCACGACTTCTGCGAAATGGCCTGCAGGTCGCTGGGCGAGAATTGGCCGGCGCCGGGAATCTCGCGCTCGATGACGAACTTGGGCATGGCCCACCTCCGTAGGGAATGTGAGGAACGGGGGGGATGCGGGGGGCAGGTGGCCGCGGAGGGCGCGGCCCAGCAAACATGTGGGTACCAATGCGATCGTGCAAGCTGACGCGGCCGGCCCGGCGTGTGCGTTCCCCTCGTGGAACCCCGGCTATTCCGCGATTCTGAGGATCTCGCGCCGCCCCGATTCCACGAGCGTCAGCTCAGTTGCGCGCCGTGCTCGGCCAGCAATTCGCGCAGCACGGACCGGTGGCAATGCGACTCGTCCTCGCAGTAGCAGCCCACCGACAGATTCGTCTGCCGGGAGAGGGCGGCGAGCAGCGTCAGCAACCGCTCCGCCTCCGGCCGTTTCATCTCGGCACGGTATCGCTTCACGAACTGCCGCCATCCCGCGTCGTCGCCGGCGCGCTGCGCGGCGAGCGCCCGCTTGACCAGCGCATCCGACGGCGCCAGCTCGGGAAGCCACACGTCGTAGAAGTCGCGCGAGGCGAACTCGGCGCGGGGCACGCCGCGCGGCGGACGCCGCACGGTGCCGATGCGCAGCCCCTCGCCCCGCGCACGCGGACTGCCCAGGCGGACGATGCGTAGCGCCATTCAGACGATCCCGCGCCGGGTAAGCAGCGCCGCCACGGTTTCGCGATTGGCCACGTACGCCGCCCACACCGACGCGCACCACGCGTCCAGCGCCCGGTCGCGCTCGGGTCCAGGCGGCGCCGCCATCACGTCCCGGGCGGTCAACGCGCCGCGCGACGGCGGGAGCGCGAACACGGGCCAGGTCTCCTTGCGCCGGCCCAGCGTCACGTGCGCGAGCTGCGCCTGGCGGCCGGTGAAGCCGCGCTCGAGATGCAGGTACAGCCCGACCAGCGCGAACGTGATGCCGATGGGCTTGGTGCGCTCGTCGGCGTACTGCGCCATCCACGCATCCACCGCGTACTGGTGGATGAACTCAGGGCTGCCGTGGGTGAGCGTGTAGCCGAGCAGCTCGTCGTACGCGGCCTGTTCGGCGGCGGTCGGTCCGGACGTCATGAGCGTTTCGTAAACACGACGTGCAGCGCCTGCTCGCCGGGCACCCGCTCGGTGAGCGTGAAGCCGAGCGCCGGCAGGTCGATGCCCTCGAACAGGGGCTCGCCGCCGCCGAGCGCGACGGGAGCGATCGCGAGGTGCATCTCGTCCACGAGGCCCTCGCGCAGATACTGCCGGATGGTGGCCGCGCCGCCGCCGAGTCGCACGTCCTGCGCGCCGGCCGCGGCGCGCGCCCGGTCCAGCGCGTCGCGAATGCCGCCGGTCACGAAGTGGAACACCGTGCCGCCCGTCATCTCGAGCGGCGGGCGGGCATGGTGGGTGAGCACGAACACCGGCGTGTGGTACGGCGGCTCCTCGCCCCACCATCCCTTCCACTGGTCGTCGGGCCAGGGACCGCGGATCGGCCCGAACATGTTGCGGCCCAGGATCCACGCGCCGACGTTCTCGAACCCGCGGGCGGCGAAGGCGTCGTCGGAACCGGTGTCGCCGCCGTCCTTGCCCTCCAGGCGGTGGAAGGTGCGCGTGGCGAAGAGCCACTCGTGCAGCGCGAAGCCGCCCACGCCGATCGGATGCTCCAGATCCTGACCGGGCCCGGCGCCGTAGCCGTCGATGGACACGCTGAAACTGCGAATGCTGAGCCTGGGCACGTGGGGTCTCCGGCGGCCGGACTAGTGCTGGACGATAGGCATCGCGGCGAGCAACGCAAGCGCCACGCCGTTGGTCCAGCCGAAGCCGTCCTGCGTCGGATACTCGCCGCCCCCGGCGCGCCGCGTCACGTCCACGACGTCGTACTTCTCGGTCATCTTCCCGGTGGCGCGATAGGTCCGCCGGTCGAGCGCGAGCCAGCGCGACGCGGCGCTGTCGGCGAACGCTGCGAGCCCGTAGCGGCGCAGCCCCTCGTCGGCCAGCCACTGCAGCGGCGGCCACCCGTTGGGCGCGTCCCACTGCTGGCCGGAGGCGACGAGCGTGGTCACGAACCCGCCCGGCTTGAGGAACTCCGCCTCGAGCCGCCGCGCCACGGC
>JBJKPA010000186.1:0-4147 GCA_046706905.1 Gemmatimonadaceae bacterium | reverse complement strand
CGCTCGCGCAGCGCGGATTCGTCGAGCATCGGCGCGGGCGCGCCGGCGATCACGATCACCACTTCCCCCCTGGGCGGCGTCTCGGAGTAGTACGCGACCAGCTCGCCGAGCGTTCCGCGTCGCACCTCCTCGTGGAGCTTGGTCAGCTCCCGGGCCACCGCCGCCGGCCGCTCCTGCCCCGTCCGGTCGGCCACCGCCGACAGCGTGTCCACCACGCGGCCCGGCGCCTCGTACAGCACCGTCGTGAACGGCGACGACGCGACGTCCACCAGGCGGCGCGTGCGCTCGGCGCCGGCCCGCGGCAGGAAGCCGAAGAAGGTGAACGGCTCGGCGGCGATCCCCGAGGCGACGAGCGCCGCGAGGACCGCCGATGCGCCGGGCACCGGCACGACCGGGATCCCCGCGTCGAGGGCGGCTCGGACCAGGCGCGCACCGGGGTCGGACACCAGGGGCGTGCCGGCGTCGGTCACCAGGGCCACGTCCTCGCCCCCGCGCAGCCGGTCGAGCACCACCGGCGTGAGCTTGGCCTCGTTGTGCTCGTGGTAGGCCTGCATCGGCGTGCCGATCGCGTGGCGCTCGAGCAGGTGCCGCGTGTGGCGCGTGTCCTCGGCCAGCACGACGGCCGCGTCGCGGAGCGTCTCGACCCCCCGAAAAGAAAAATCCCCCATGTTGCCGATGGGGGTGCTGACCACGAACAGGCGGCCCGGCGTCGTGCCGCCTCCCCGCCCCCGCTCCGCCGTCACCGCACCTTCCAGGGAAGCTGAGCGTAGAGCCCCGCCGACTGGAACATGTGCCGGCGGGGCCAGGTGAGCTCCTTGAGCAGCGCCTCGGGTGGCGACGATTCGAGGTCGGCCGCCGCGAACAGGAATTCCTTGATCCACCCGGCCATCGCGAGGGTCAGCGCCCTGGTGTCGGCGATGACGTCGGCCGGCGTCTCGCCGTTGAAAGTCAGCGTTTCCAGCACCGGGAACTTCTCGAGCAGGTTCTGCCGCGCCTGCTCGGCCAGCGCGGGGATGCTCGTGTGGTCGGCGTCCGTGAGCCGCTCGACCAGCCCTTTGGCCAGGTCGCGGTACGCCTGCACCAGCGCCGTGGGCGCCTGCACCGGCAGCGGATCGAGCCCCGACCAGCGCTTGATCTGCGTGCCCTCCGAGCGCCCCTCGCGCGCGAACAGCTTGGCCACCCGGTCCACCGTCGTCCCATGGTGCGTGGTGGACAGGAAGGCGCGCTGCACCGCCCCGTCGTTGAACACGAGGTAGTTCACCGTGTCCTCGGCGAGGATCTCCATGAATCCGTCGAAGGTCATCGCGTTGAGGTACGGGAACAGCTCGCTCGGGTCGTTGATCTTCATCCCCGGGGACCAGGGCTCGTCGGGCCGCGACAGCGAGGCGTACATGCAGGCGAGCTGCTGCTCGTCGGCCTCGTGGAAGCAGATGTCGCCGTACTCCGGCTCCGACGGGATGCGCTCCAGCGCACTGGCGATGCTCACCGCCCGGGCCCCCTGGGCATCGCGCACCGTGGCGTTCACCACCTCGCCGCGGAGGAGGTAGAACACCACGAACTCCTCGGGGAGCCACACCGCGACGTACGCCGAGACCCGGGCCGAGCGGTCGCGCTTGGCGTCGGTGAGCAGATTCCGCACGTGGATATACGCGAGCCGCGTGCGCGGAAGCAGCACGCGGACATAGGGAAATCGGAGGGCGGCGGAGGTGGACGACATCCAACGGGGGCGACAGGGGCGGGAACAGCAACGCCTGGGAGACCGGCGATGATCTCCCAGGCGAAACATGGTGCGACCGCCGGGCGGTCGCAATACGCGTGGGACCCTACGCCGCGTGCTGCTGGAGCTTGTTTTCGATGTGCGCCCGCGGCACCGCGCCCACGATCTGGTCCACCACCTTTCCGTTCTTGAAGAACAGGAGGAGGGGGATCGAGCGCACGTTGTATCGCGTGGCCGTCTTGATGTTGGTGTCCACGTCCAGCTTGGCCACCTTGACCTTGCCGGCGTACTCGGTGGCGAGCTGATCGAGGACCGGCGCGATCATCCGGCAGGGGCCGCACCACGTGGCCCAGAAGTCCACGATCGTGAGCCCCGGATTCTTCTCGACTTCCTGCTCGAAGTTGGCGTCGTTGACCGCCGTCGTGTTCGACATTCCTTTCTCCCTTGCGCCGAAGTGCCGTTCGCGGCGCCCGTCGTTAATTTAAACGCGCTCACGCCAAGTTGGAGCGCCAGCCATGTCCGCCTCTCCGCCGCGCGGGACCCGCATCGCCCACATCGGGATCGCCGTGCCCTCGCTCGACGCGATCCTGCCCCTGTACCGCGACGTCCTCGGGATGCCCGAAGTGCCGCTCGACGACGCCGACGGCGCCCGCATCGCGGGGGTCGCGGCCGGCGAGTCGCTCGTCGAACTCCTCCAGGCCGAAACAACCGACTCACCGATCGCGAAGTTCCTGGCCAAGCGGGGTCCGGGGATCCACCACGTCTGCTTCGCGGTGGACGACCTGGACGGGACGCTGGCGCGCTGCCGCGCGGCGGGGCTGCGCCTCATCGACGAAACGCCGCGCCTGGGGGCCGAGGGCAAGCGCATCGCGTTCCTGCATCCGTCCTCCACCGGCGGCGTGCTGGTGGAGCTGAGCGAGCACTAGGGCAGCGAGCCGGCCCCCTTGGAGGCGCAGACGTCCTCGAACTGCTGCAGGTTCGGGACCGCCTGCACGTAGTAGCGGCCGCTCGACGCCCGCGTGACCACGATCTGCGCCGTGTGCGTGATCGGCCCGGACTTGATCTCCACGGCGAACGTCCGGTCGGCGACCAGCGAGGGCGCGTCGCCCAGGATCCGGTAGGAATCGTGCTTGAGGTAGCAGAGCATGATCAGCTCGCGCTTCTGCAGCTCGTCCACGCTGAACCGCTCGCGCGCCGGTCCGTCCTTGTCGCCCCAGATGCCGCCCAGGGCCTGGAGGTCCTGGGCTTTGATCGCGCCCATGAACTGCGCGATGGCCGCGCGCTCGGAGCTGGCGCCGGTCACGTTCCCCGCCGGCTGGCCCGACGACATCGCCATCGGCGCCGCCGAGGTGCACCCGGCGGCGAGCGCCAGGCCGATGATTAACTTCCTCACGCGTTTCTCCTGGGTCTCGATGCGAACCTAACGGGGGAGCCCCATGCCTTCAAATGACGACCCCGGCGCGGGCCGGTCACCGCAACGACTCTACATCAACATCGACCACGTGGCCACGGTGCGGCAGGCGCGCCGCGGCACCGAGCCCGACCCGTTCGCCGCCGCCCGCCTGTGCGAGGACGCCGGCGCCGACGGCATCACCGCGCACCTGCGCGAGGACCGGCGGCACATCCAGGACGCCGACGTCGCGCGCATCCGCGCCGGCATCCGCACCGTGTTCAACCTCGAGATGGCCTGCACCGACGAGATGCTCGCCATCGCCGAGCGGCTCCGGCCCCACCAGGCGACGCTGGTGCCCGAGAAGCGCGAGGAGATCACGACCGAGGGCGGGCTGGACGTCCACCGTGACGCGGCGCGGCTGTCCGCCGGGATCGCCCGGCTCAACGCCGCCGGGATCCGCACCAGCCTGTTCATCGATCCCGACGAGCGCTCGATCCGCCAGTCGCACGCCCTGGGCGCCCGCGCGGTGGAGCTGCACACCGGGACGTACGCCAACCATCCGGGCGATCCGGCCCCGCTCGCGGCGCTCGTGACCGCCGCGGAGTTGGGAGCGTCCCTCGGATTGGCGATCCATGCCGGCCACGGACTCACGGTGGCCAACGTGGGATCGGTAGCCGCGATCCGCGAGGTCGAGGAGCTGAACATCGGCCACGCGATCGTGAGCCGGGCCCTGTTCGTGGGCCTGGCCGACGCGGTGCGCGAGATGCGGCGAGCAATGGACGCGGCGCGCCGGTCGTCCTAACTTCGAAACGCGCAACTTCCTTATGATGGAGCGGGCATGACGTCGCCGGCGGGATTCATCGATTTCTTCGTGCTGGAGGCTGGGGAGTACGTCGAGCAGCTCGACGGCCTCGTGCAGCGCGCCGGCAGCGGGGCCCCCGACGGCGCCGAGATGCAGCGCACCGCCCGCGCCCTGCGCGGCGCGGCGACGATGGCCAAGCTCGCGCCGTTCGCCGAGTTGGCCGCCGCCGTGGAGG
>JBJKPA010000185.1:0-3021 GCA_046706905.1 Gemmatimonadaceae bacterium | reverse complement strand
ACCGCCCCGATCCCGACGGCCGTCCCCCGACCTTTAGCGATTACCAATACGAGGCACTCGGCGTGCCGCGCAACGCCGCCCTCCGCGCCAACCGCGATCCGGCCTACCACGATCTGGGCCTCTGCGGTCCGGTGCGCACCGACCTCGCCGCCGACCGGCGGTACTGCGGCATGTTCCGCACGCCGTCGCTGCGCAACGTCGCCACCCGACGGGTCTTCTTCCACAACGGCGTCTACCACACGCTGGACCAGGTGCTCCGCTTCTACGCCCTCCGCTCCACCTTCCCCGATTCGATCTACCCCGTGGGGCCGGACGGCCGGGCGCGGATCGCCGACGACCTCCCGGCCGCCGACCGCGGCAACGTGGACACCACCGACGCGCCCTTCGACCGGCACCCGGGACAGGCCCCGGCCCTCGGCGCCGCGGACATTCGGGATCTGATCGCCTTTCTGGGCACCCTCACGGACGGATATCGCCCCTGATGGGGCCGGGGGCTCGCGCGACGGCGCCGGATATTACAAATTCGCAAAGCCCGATGCCGGGCCTCCTCATGAATCTGGATTCCTTCGCCACCCCCCGTCTCCACGTCGAGCGCCTCACCGAGGCGCATCTCGACGAGATCCTCCGGATGGACCGCGACCCGCGGGTCATGGTCTGGCTGGGGGGCGTCCGCACCGAGGAGCAGTCCCGCGCCTATCTCGCGCGCAACCTGGAGCACTGGGAGCGCTACGGGTTCGGGCTGTGGATCGTGCACACCGCGGCCCGCGATGAGATCGTCGGCCGGGCCGTCGTCCGGCACCTCGACGTCGAGGGGGTGCCCGAGGTCGAGATCGGGTACGCCCTCTATCCCGAATGGTGGGGACAGGGGTTCGCGACCGAGCTCGCCAACCGGTGCATCGTCATCGGACGCTCGGAGCTCGGGCTCGAGTCGCTGGTCGCCGTCACGCGCCCCCACAACGCCTCGTCCCGCCACGTCATGGAAAAGATCGGCATGGTGTACGAGCGCGATTTCGTGCACGCCGGCGAGCCGCACGTCCTGTACCGCACCGGCGAGCGCGCCGCGCGCCGCTCCTGGCCCTGACCGTGCGAGCCCGGGACCGATCGATGCCGGGTGCGGGAATGGCACTCGCCGCGCGCGCGACGCTCCGGGCCCTCGCCGGTTCCGCAACCGAAGCTTGCGCAATTGTATGCAATCGATGCACACTTAGCGTTTGAGCCTTTCGAGATATGCCATGAGGCCAACCCCGCCGATGCCCCTGATCGTGGGCTACGTGGCGAACGAGAAGGAACGGGCCCGGATGACGGGCGCGTTGCGGGGGTGGGCGCGAACCCTCTGGGCGGATGCCCCGGCGGAGCTGCCGGCCATGGTGCGGCAGGCTCGGGGGGCGCCGGTCACGGTCGTCCTCTCGCCGCGCGACGCCGAGGGCCATGAGACCGCGTCGATCGTGCCCGAGCTCCTGCACTACGCGCCCTGCGTGGCCGTCGTCGCCCACTGCCGCACGGGGGTCGAGCACGCGGCCGACATCCGCCGCATGGCCGACGCGGGTGTCCACGAGTTCCTGTTCGCCGGCGTGGACGACGGCGGGCTGGCGCTGCGCGGCGTCCTGGCCTCGGCGCAGCGGGCCTGCGCGGCGGTCGCCGTCCTGGAGGCGCTGCTGCCGGTGCTCCCCCCGTCGCTGCACCGCCTGGCCGAGTACTGCGTGACCCACGCGACGCAGGCGCACTCGGTCTCAGGGGTCGCCTCCACACTCGGCGTGCACCGCAAGACACTGCTCAATCACTGCGTGCGGGCGGGGGCGCCGCCGCCGGCGGAGATGATCAACTGGTGCCGCCTGATGCTCGCCGCGCAGCTGCTCACCGCTACCGGGCAGACGGTGGAGTGGGTGGCGCTGGAGCTCGAATTCCCCTCCGACACCGCGCTGCGGAATTCGATGAAGCGTTACACCGGACTTCGCGCGACGGAGGTGCGGCGGCAGGGTGGGGTGGGGGTCGTGGTGAAGGCGCTGGAACGGCGGTTCCAGGCCGTCACGCACTGAAACGGGGGCGGCGGAGCACGGCGGCCGGTTGCTCACCGTGTAACCCTCGTGTCCTGGTCCCGCTCTAGATTCGACCCGGACACGACCCACCTATCGCCGCCGGGCACCTGGCCCTTCCGCGCGGCGACGCCGCACCCCCGGTATGAGCCATCGCCGCCAAGCCACCGACAAGACTCCGCGCGTTCCGTCCGTGCTCGTCCTCGGGCGGGTCCGCGGGCGGACGGGGACCATCCAGAAGGCGCTCGAGCGGTACGGGATCCACACCCAGTCGTTGGGGTGGCGGGCCTCGTCGTCGGGGTTGTGGCGGCTGGGCGCGCGGACGCCGCAGGCGATCGTGATGGACGTCCCGCCGCCGGTGACCGCCGACCACATCGAGTTCCTGCAGCGGCTACGCGACCGCTGGGAGCACGTGCCGCAACTGGTGATCACCTGGGGGGCGTCGCCGTCGGTGCTCACGAGCCTGCTGGCGGTGGGCGTGGACGATTTCGTGTCGGCGGAGACGTCGTGGGCCGAGATGGTGGTGCGGCTGCGACGTCAGCTGCGGCGGGTGTCGGCGCTGACGGCGCCGGTGGTGTCGGGTCCGGACGCGATGCAGCTCGACGAGGGGCGGCGGATGGTGAGCGCGAACGGCCGGCGCGTGACGCTGACGACGCGCGAGTTCGAGGTGCTGCGCTGTCTGGTCGAGAACGGCGACCGGACCCTCACCCGCGAGGAGATTCTGGAAGTCGTATGGGGCAACGGCGACGACCGCCCGGCGTCGCCGGGCATCGTGGGGGTCTACGTGCTCTATCTGCGGCGCAAGCTCAGCAAGCTGGGACTCGCGCACGCCCTGCGCACGGTGAAGGGGGAGGGGTACAACTTCCAGGCGCCCACCGACTACTGGGCGCCTGGAACACCGTCAGCGCTTGCGGGCCGCCGGGCCGGTCCCGGTGATCTTGATGCGGCCGTTGCCGCGGGTAATGGTGATGTCGACGTTCCGGCCAAG
>JBJKPA010000184.1:0-10018 GCA_046706905.1 Gemmatimonadaceae bacterium | reverse complement strand
CGGATGAGCAACTGTGTTGTTAGACGGTGGTCGGTTGAGGCGGAGTCAGGGCGGGGCTGATCCACCGTTGGCCGGTGCGGACGAGGTAGTTCAGGATCGTGAGGAGTTTCCGCATGCAGGCGACCAGGGCGAGCTTCTTCGGCTTGCCGGCCGCGCACAGGCGCGTGTAGAAGGCCTTCAGGGACGGGTTGTAGCGGACCGCGGAGAGACAGGCCATGTAGAGGCTCGCCCGCACGGCGCTCCGCCCCCCGTGGGTCGAGCGGCGCCCGCGCCAGGTGCCGGAGTCGCGATTCAGCGGTGCGACTCCGACGAGCTTCGCGATCGCCCGGCGATCGAGGTGCCCCAGTTCGGGCAGTGCCGCCAGGAGGGTCTGGGCGACGGTCGGCCCGATGCCGGGCACACTTTGCAGCAGGTCGTCCCGCGCCCGCCACACGGGGCTCTGCCGAATGCGGTCGTGCAACTCGGTGTCCGTGATCCGCAATTCGCGCTCGAGGTACGCCAGATGCTGCGCGAGGCTCTTCCGCACGAGGCGCCGCGCGCGCCCGGTCGCCTGGCTCAGGCGGTTCAGCTCGGCCGTGCGCATGTCCAAGAGCTGCCGGCGGCGGGCGACCAGGGCCTCGAGCGCCTGCTGCGCCTCCGTCGGCACGGGGCGTGGCACCGGCTGCACCCGCTCGCCGAAGCGCGCCAGCATGTGCGCATCGAGGCGATCCGTCTTCGCGAGTTGGCCCGTGGCCTTCGCAAAATCCCGGACCTGCCGCGGATTCACCACCACGACCGGCAGCTGGGCCGCCGCGAGTGCGGCCACGCACGCCAACTCATAGCCCCCGGTCGCTTCGAGCACGACCAGCGTCGGCCCGAGCGTGCGCAGCGCATCGACCACCTGCCGCCGGCCCGCGTCGTCATTCGCAAACACCGTCACCGGCCCGTCGGCGCCGGCGGCCAGCACCAACTCGGCTTTCGCCACATCAATCCCGACGTACATGCGGCACCCCTCGCGCCCGTGGTGAGGCTCGCGACCTCCCGGTCTTGCGATCCGGGCTCGACGGGCCGTCGGCCCTGGCAACTGTTCGGGATCCTCGCGAGCAGGGACTGCGGCACCGCTCCGGCTCATCCTCGGTCTCACAGACCTAGACGGAATCGAGCTGGTGCCCGCAGTCAACTTGCGCGAAATCTGCTTCGGATGCGACATACAAGACGGGTACTGCAACGACAACTGCAACGGCATGACCGGGGGGCTTCGGCGCGAAGATCCCGGCGTCGAAGCCCCCCTCGTATCACCGCTGTATTGTAGTACGCGTCTCATCCGGCCGTTGTCCGGATCATCTGCTGTTCATCTTCGTTCTTGATGTTCGCAGGCCGAGACGGTCGGCGTCAGTTCGAGATCTTCTCGACCTTGGTGCTGGCGTTCGTCTGCATGTCGATCGTCACGTTCGCGTCGGTGAGCGTGACCGAGGCCTTCGCGTTCTCGGAGTTCGCGCTGCCGAGGAAGGCGCCGTTCGACGTCACCACGGCGACGCCCGTCCCGGTGGACGTGCCGCTCATCGTGACGGCCTGCCCCTGCATCGACCCGCTGCCCGAAGTCGTCGAGGTGGATTCGCGGTGCAGCTTGTGCGCCGTGGTGCCGCCCACCGTCGTGTCGCCGTCCACCGTGTACGTCGAGATCACCGTGCGCTTGAGCTCGAGGCCGCTCTGATTCGTGGTCGTGTTCACCGTGTCGGTCCACGTGGCGCCGTCGGTGAGCGCGGCCCGGATCGGCGGGAGCACGTGCACGAGCTGGTCGGAGACGTTCGAGAGCATGGACGCGCTGTCCGCCGGCGCGAGCCGCGTGGCGTACAGGTTGCCGCTGGGCGAGAGCAGGGCGTGCACCTGCTTGCCGACGAGGCTGTCCAGCCCCGGCATCGGGCCCATGGGGGTCGTCTGTGCGATGGAATCGATCGTCACGTCCATCGCCAGCGTGTCGGCCGACTGCCGGGCGATGGACATCGTGAACTTCTGGCCGGAGGTGACCTCGTTCTCGCTGTTCTGGCCCGCCATGGTCTGCGTGACCTTGGCGTCCACCGTCATCCGGTACTGGGCCGTGCCGGGCGCGTACTGAAACTGGGCCGCGGCCCGGGCGGGGGCGAACGAGAGCGCGAGGACCGCAGCGAGCGCCGCGGGGGTGAAGGCGCGAGCAGACATGCAATCTCCTGATGCGTTGGGGGCGCGCAGCCGGTCGGCCGCGGCCAATCTCGTAACCTAGTAAGGGTCCCCCGTGCGTGCCACGCGCGGATCCATGGGGGCGCTCAGAAGCGTCCCGTCGAGCCGAAGCCCTCGCGTCCCACCTCGCGTTCGGCCAGCGGCGGCGTGCGGCTCACCGCCGGGTGCGCGCAGAGCACGAACAGAAGCTGCGCGATCCGCTCGCCGTGGGGCACCGTCTGCGCCTCTCGCCCGTCGTTGCGGAGCATGAGCTTGATCTCGCGCCCCACATAGGCGCGGTCCACGAGGCCCGGCGAGTTCCGGATCGTGATGCTGCGCTTGCCGGTGGACGAGCGCGGCAGCACCAGCATCGCGACGTGCTTGGGGAACGTCCGGGTGACGTAGAGGCCGGTTCCCACGGTCATCTCGTCGCCCGGCGCGAGGGTGATCGACTCGGGCACCGCGGCCCCGGCCTCCACGGTCGTCGCCAGACAGCAGCGCACGTCGTATCCTTCGCTGTCGGCGGCCGCCGACGGCAGCCACCGGTCGTCGTCGTCCTGCGTGGAGAACCCGAGCTCGAAATCGAGGAGTGTGTCGAGGGACATGGAAGGAGGAAGAATGGGAGGCAAACCGCTGCCATGAACTTCGCGTTCCACGGGGCGCGCCGGTACCCCGGCGCAAACTTTCGGCGCCCGGCGCCCGTACGGTGAGACCATGAGCACGTCGTCCGCCAAATCGCCGGCGCGCCGCCAATCGTACTGGGCCGCGAGCCGCTCGCCGCGCTACAGCCTGCTGTTCGCGCTTCCCCTGCTCCTCTTGTACGAGGGGCTCATCGTGATCCGGCCGGCGCGCGTGGGCGGGGGCGGGGAGATCCGCAACGGCGCCGACGTCCTGCTGCACCAGCTCGCCTACGCGATCGCGGGTCCGTGGGGCCCACTGGGGCTCATGGCGGGGATCATCCTGCTCTGCACGTGGTTCGTGGTGCGCGACGTGCGGAAGAGCGGCGGCGTGCGTCTCGGCGTGTTCCCGCTGATGATGACCGAGTCGGCGATTCTGGCCCTCGCCTTCGGGCTCGTCGTGGGCACGGCCACCGCCGCGCTGCTCGGCCACCTCCCGACGATGCTCGTCGCCACCGGACCGATCCAGAAGATGGACCCGGTCACGCGGTTGATGCTCTCCCTGGGCGCCGGGCTGTACGAGGAGCTGGTGTTCCGCGTGCTGCTCGTGGGCGGGCTCGCGCTGGGCGGCCGCGTGGTCCTGGGGCTCAGCCGCTTCACCTCGGGAGCGATCGCGACGATCGTCGGCGCGCTGGCGTTCTCGGCCTACCACTACATCGGACCGTACGGCGAGCCGCTGCACCTGCAGTCGTTCCTGTTCCGGGCGATCAGCGGCGTGGCGTTCAGCGCGCTGTACCTGACGCGCGGCTTCGGCATCACCGCCTGGACGCACGCCCTCTACGACGTCTGGGTCCTGCTCGGCTGATGCGCCGGGCGGACATCAAGAACGAGAGAACTGCAGATGATCCGGACGATACGGATGAGACTGGTACTACAACGACAACGGCAACTGCATGACTAGGGGGCTTTGGCGGAGAGATCTCGGCGCCGAAGCCCCCTCATTTCATCGCTCTATCGCAGTACCAGTTTCATCCGGCAGTTGTCCGGACCATCTGCAGTTCAAAATGTTCTTGATGCCCGGCCGTCAGGCGGAAAGTGCGGCGGCGAAGGCGCGGACGATGTCTCCCGCCGGCTGCACCGAATGGATCTGCGAGACGCTTTTGCCCGCCTGCCAGTAGTCCTCGGCGCCCTCTTCGGCGTGCAGTGACTTCTTGAGCTTGCGCGCCGAATTCAGGGCGTAGATCGCGCGCATCCAGTGCTTGGTGCGGCGGTGGCGGAGCATCCAGCGCGCGATCGGACCGGCCCGCGTGCCCAGACGCCGGACATAGGCGTTGTTGATCACGGCCACCGGCACCCCGGTCAGCCGCTCGGTGAGCACGACGTCGTCCTCGCCGGCGTTCACGATCGCCCGCTTGTAGTCCTCGGCGGCGTTGCACTCGGTCGTGGCGATGAAGCGGGTGCCGAGCTGGGCCCCGGCGTAGCCCATGCGAAGGATCGCGGCGAACGCCGCCGGCTCGCCGATGCCCCCGGCGCAGACCAGCGGCAGCCCCAGGTCGTGCAGCTCCTCGTAAAGCTGCTCGGGCGTCTTGGGACCGGCGTGGCCACCGGCGCGGCTGTTCACCGCAATGAGCCCGTCCACCCCGCCGTCCCGGGCCTTGAGCGCCCATTTCCGCTCGGTCACGTCGTGGTAAACCACCCCTCCCACGGCCCGCACGCGGTCCACCACCCAGCGGGGGTTCCCCAGGGAGGTGACGAAGAACCGGATGCCCTCCTCGAGGGAGACGTCGATCCACCGCTCCATCCGGTCACGGTAGATCTTCGAGGACTGCTCGATGAGCGCGTTGAACCCCACCGGCTTGGGGGTGAGCCGGCGGATATAGCGCAGTCCCTCCCGGAAGTCGTGGCCGTAGACGTACGTCAACGAGATGGGCTGGACGATCCCGATGCCGCCGGCCTCGGAGACCGCGGCGACCAGTTCCGGGTTACTGCACGGGTACATGGCCCCACAGATCAGCGGGACCTCGATGCCGGCCTGCCGGCTGAGGGCGGTCTTGATCACGTGGGGGTCCTGGGGGCCAGCCGCCAGAGGACGTGGGCCCGGGCCACCGGATCGCCCGACCGATCGGTGATCGTGGCTTCCAGGGTGTAGTCGGTTTCCCGGTCCACGGCCGGAGGTGAGCACCGGCATTCGGCCGTCAGGGTTCCCCGGGCCTTCTTGAGGTACTCGATCGAGATCCCCTTCACGATGCCCCGGGTGCCGGGGGCGAGGGACGCGAGCATGGCGGTCCCGCTGACGACCTCGGCCAGGTTCACAAGGGCCACGGCGTGGATCGAGTCGAGGTGGTTCCGGACCCGCCGGCGGTCACGGAGGGTCCACTTGGCGTAGCCGGGGCCCAGCTCGACGACCCGGGCGCCGATGGTCCCGGTGTAGGGCGCCATCCAGCCGATCATCTTGCTGAACGCCCACCGCCCGCCGGGGAGCCGGCGGAGGCGGCGCCACCAGGTGGCGATCGTGGCGCCGGGGGCGTCCAGCGAGGCGGGCATGGGAGCCTTGATGGGGACGGGTTGGGGCCGTTCGCCGGTCGGTCGGCGGCCCCGCGCTCGCATCCTAAGTGACCCGGCGGAGGCGGGCAAGCAGGGACTCCGCCCAACCGGATGGGCTCGACGACGCGCCGAGAACGGGATCCGAGGACGTGCCGAGCCCACGATTCGTTCGTCCTGTAGATGCCAGATTGGCGCGCCGGTTTTCCGGCGGATGCTCCGCGATTTGGCCGGTCGCGTGGTGCCGGCCTAGGTCTCGGCCACGGTCCGTCGGTCGCCCGGGCAGGGCGGAAGGGGGGCGGGAGTGTGGGCACGAGAGATGGGCCGGGGGAGGCAGGCGGAGCTCCGGTGGGCCAGCGGTGCGGAGGAAGATCCGGGGAGGCTGGGACGCTCGATCGGGGCGGATCCAACCACGGACGGGGCTCGGGAGCGCTGGATCGGCGCCGAGTATCGCAGCGCAGGTGGTCGCGCAGCCCGCCAGATAGGCCAGTTGATAACCCGGATCTAACGTACTTTATCAGGTGCCTGTAACTCTCTGGCTTATAATCGAGTTAACCATACATCACAAATATCACCACAAACTGTCACCGCCGTCGTACGGCGTCGCGGCGGTCCGATTGACAGTCCACCGGCTGCGGCGCGACCAGCACATGTGAGCGGGATGCAACGGCAGGCCGATGAACGAGGTTCAGGGCTATCCACACGCGCCGGCCGCCAGTCCTGCGCGCCGACCAGCGGCCGTCGCCAGGCCGGCGGCACGCTCAGCTCGACGTGCGCGAGCCATGTGGAAAACGCCTCCCGCCCGTTCCGGCCTGCGGGCGAGGCTCGGCCGTGCGGTCCCTGTTCGCGGCGGGCCAGCGTTGGCGGCCGTTCGGTGGTCAGGACGCAGACCGCGCCAAGTTGTCATGCCGGAAATCGAAGCCAGGCTGGACCAGGAAGGGCCTCGACCGGGGAGCGGCGGCCGCGGTCCGGCGGCAAAAAAAGTAGGGGTGGCCTCTCGGCCACCCCTACTCCGTTCAGGTTCGGGCTCGGCTACTGGACGTGCTGTAGGGAGGTCCCGTATTTCGCGTTGATCGCGTCGATCAGGTCGTTCGCGATCAGGATGTGGGTGGCGCTGCTGGGGTGAATGCCGTCCAGCGAGAACGCCGACCCGAACATGTTGGTGGGGCTGGCGAGGTTCGGGGGCCGGCTCACGGTGCTTGGATCCAGGGTGGCCAGGGCCGTATTCGGATCCCAGTAGGCGAACCCGATCGCCGCCGCCTTGGCCTGGATGTAGCTGTTGTACGAGTTGATCAGGTTGTACACCGTGGCCTGCTCCGCCTGATCCAGGACCAGGAAGTCACCCATCCCCGGGACGTCGTTCTTCACGCAGACGATGGTCGGGGGGAGGTTCTGGGCGACCATCCCCTGCAGGTACTGGATGATCTGGATGTTGATCAGCGAGGCGTTTCCCGGGGGCGTTAGGCAATCCGGATGGATCGTGACCGGCGCACCCACGGCCAGGCTCAGGCCCCCGACGAACTGCGGGTTGGCCAGGGCCAGGGCGGAGAAGAGCTGCGGTGCCGCCGCGACCTGGACTACTCCGAGCAGGACCCCCTTGAGGCCCGGGGCGCCCGCCATGAGCTGACTGATCATCGCGTCGTAATTGGACTGGAAGGTCGCCAGCGGGGTGGCGGTGCCTGGCTCGCCGGAAAGGGCGGGCTCCAGCACGTCGTTGTTGCCGATCCAGATCGTGGCGAAGGTCGGCTTGGCAACCAGGGCCCGCTGGGCCTGTGTCATGCCGCCCAGGATGAACGTCGTGAGGGCATTGGCGGCCACGCCCGTGGGCGACGTGAGGTCGCCCACCACTGCGCCGGGCACCGCGACGTTGTTCAGCACGCTCGTGACCGAGGCGGGATTGCGCAGGAAGCAAGAGGTGCTGGTGCTGGGCGGATACCCGGCCGGGGTCACGCGGGCGCCGGTCTGGGCGTTCGCGATCGGCGGCGGGCAGCCGGGGTTCTTGAGCGAGGGATAGTTGAACGGCGTGCCCATCTGCCGGGCGAGCAGCACCGCGTAGCCGCGCTGCTGCGTGGAATCGTCGATGCCGCCCGACTGGTATCCGGCGGTGAGGCTGTTGCCGAGGGCGACGTAACTCCGGAAGATGGGGTTCACGCCAACGGGCGGCGCGATCACGTGATCGGCCTTGCAGCTGAGCAGGGCCCCCAGGACCCCGGCGGCCGCTGCCCCGCGAAGGAGAGTCTTCGAAAGAGACATCCGTGTTCTCCGGTGGGTGGTCCTAGAACGAGGCCTTGAGGGTGATCGAGAAGATGTTCGCCTGCAGCGTGTACACGCCGTCGTTGAGCTGCGCGGCGGTCTGGCTGAGCGAGGTACGGTTCACGATCCGACCGCTCCGGCCGGGCGTCCACACGTAGACGTACGCGGCGTCGAGGGTCAGCCCCTTGGTGAGCGGAATGCCGAGGCCGGCGGTGTAGTTCATTCGGTCCTGATCGGGCAGGATCGGCGTGACGCTCGCGTCCGGCACGGGGGTCGCGATTCCGGCGAAGCCCACCCGCCACTGCCAGTTGTTGCGCGCCGTGTACTGGGCGCCGAGGCGGATGGCCGAGGAGTTGTTGTACTCGAGGTACTGGGTCTGCGTCCCGAGCGCCGGGTTCGAGAAGTGGATGTCGAGCTCGTGGAGGCGCTTCCAGCCGATCCAGGCATAGTCGGCGCTCAGCAGCCAGCGATCGAACCCGTCGTAGGCGAAGCCGACTTCGGCCTGATCGGGGTGCACCAGCTCGGTCGTTCCGGTCTGCGACACGAGCGCGCCGTTGCCGCTGAACTGCCCGGCGACGACCGCGTCCACCGGCGTGCCGGCGGGCAGGTTGAGCGGGTTGTTGGCGGCGAGCACGAGGCCCGTGGGCACCTGCACGAAGGTGGCCTTGCCGTTCTTGTAGTTGAAGTTTAGCGACGACAGGTAGCGCGCGCCCATGGTCCAGTGATCAGAAAGCTTGCCGTAGATGCCGATCGTCACGCCGTAGGAGTAGGCGTCACCCTTGAGCGTGCCCTGAGCGAACTCGGTGTTCTGGGCGATGCCCAGCATGCCGAAGGTGATCGGCCCGAGGTTCGGATCCACCTCGGCCACCTGCTGCGAGAGGTCGATGCTCTGGACGAGCTCGACGCTCGAATGGCCGATGATCGGCCCGCCGCCGATCATCCAGCGGTCGTTGATCTTCCAGGCGAAGTTCGGCTGGATGTAGATCGTGGCGATCGACGCCTTGGAGGCGACGAAGCGTCCCGGGAAGTTGGGCGTCCACTCCGACGTGAGCCCGTAGGGCACGTACATGCCGATGCCCCACGAGAAATTGTCGCTCTGCCGGTGGTTGAAGAAGATGGCCGGCGGGTACGCCGTGGGAATGGCGGTGTTCCAGCGGCCCAGCGAGCTGTCGCGCGTGAACGCGCCGGTCACGCCGATGGACGATCCGCTGACGACCAGCGAATTCCCGGAGAGCGCGGCGGCGTAGGCCGGGTTCCAGTAGATCGTGGAGGCGTCCTTGCAGGGAGCGCTGGTCGCCGCGTAGCCGCGGGCGATGGCGCAGCTCCCGATCTCGTTCAACCCGAACCCTTGCGCCGACGCCGCTGCGGGAAGCGCGAGCACCGCCGCCGCCGCAAGGATGTGGCGCGTGTAACGGTGAAGACTCATTTCCATCCTCCTGGGAAGCCACGGTCGCGCGGGCGCGCGACCGGAACGGGGGGACCGCCAACGAGCATCGTCACCGTCGTGCAGCGCGCGAAGACCCGCCGCGTCACGAAGCGAAGACGGCCTGCCAACTCAAACCGCACCGCATATGGAACAAAAGTGTAAACCGTTGGCGCCGGAAGGATAGAGGGAGAATTGCCACAAAGGGAATGGGGCGAGCGGCCGGCGTCTGGAGCCCGCCGCCCCGATGCCCCCAGTGCTAGGGCGCGTATCGCAGCGAGACGTAGAAGGCCGTGCGGCGCCCCACGGGGGCGTCCACCGAGCGCGCGCCGCCGAGGCGAAGCTCCACCGACGGCAGGTACAGTTGACTGATCCCGCTGATCCGGAAGCGGAACTCGGCCCCGATCGCCCGGCGCCAGACGCGGAAAGCGTCGCCCGATGACACGCTCACCGCCTCGTAGAACGGGGCGAATACGCCCAGCGGAATCGAACCGCGGAGGGCCAGCACGGCGCTCCGCGTCCCAGGAGCGTCGGGAACGGCGCCGCCGTTGGGCAACCAGGGCACGACGATGCGCGCCGCGGTGAGGCCGGAATCCACGACGGGCGAGGGCATTCCGCCGGCCGAGAAGCGGTCCAGCGCCCGGCTGCTCCCCGACATGAGCCCGTACGTCCCCGAGAACGCGAACGGAAGCGGTGCCACACCGGTGGCACCGAGCGTCGCGCGCGCGACCCCGCGCGCGATGCGGTTCGCCCCCTCGTGCTCGCCGTCGGCATGCAGCGACAGCCGCTCGACCACGGCCCGCCGTCCGCTCGTCTGCTCCAGGAACCCCGACCATTCGGCGAACGCGAGCGCGCGGCCGAGGGCGGCCGAATCGGGACGCGTTATCTGCTCCCCGGCCACGCCGACGCGGAGCCGCCAGTCCGACTCGCTTCCCGAGCGCGCATACGCGGCCGCGAGGAGTCCGCCGGCGCGCGTCTCGTCCAGCGCGCGTCCGAGCGGAGCGCTCTG
>JBJKPA010000183.1:0-6316 GCA_046706905.1 Gemmatimonadaceae bacterium | reverse complement strand
CCCCCGATCACGGACCGCAGCGTGGCCTGGACCGCCGGCTGGCCCGCGAGCTCCGAGGAGATGCGCGCCGCGCCGCGATCCACGAGCTGCCGCGCCGTGATGTCGGCGCGGCGGGTCTGCGTCGGGCTCGCGTCGGAGAACAGCGACGTCACGAAGTTGGAGACCTGCGTGGCCTTGGCCAGCTCGAGCTGCGCCACGTCGCGCTCCGAGCGCAGGCGCACGGTGTACGTGGTCACGATCGCCGCCAGCAGCAGCACCGCCGCCGCGGCCGCGAACACGCCGGGCCGATGGCGCGAGACGAACTTGCGTGCGCGGTAGAGCCGTGAGTCGCGCGTCGCGCTCACCGGGTGCCCGCTCTGGCTGCGGCGGACGTCCGCGGCCAGCGCGCTGGCCGTCGCGTAGCGCCGCTCGGGCTCCTTGCGCAGCGCCATCAGACAGACGTTGTCGAGATCGCGCGACACGCCCGACCGGCGCCGGTCCGGCGACACGCTGGACGGCGGCTGCGGCGTCGTCGTGAGGATCGCCGTTTCCAGCGCCGCGCCCTCGAGATCGGTCGGCATGGCGCGCCGGCCCGCCAGCAGCTCGTACAGGATCCCGCCCAGCGCGTACACGTCGGTGGCCGTGGTTGGCGGCTCGCCGCGCACCTGCTCCGGCGCCGCGTAGGCCGGCGTCATCAGCCGGAGCCCGGTGCGCGTGGCCGGCGTCTCCGCGGCGCGTGCGTCGCCCTCGCCGGGCAACAGCTTGGCGATGCCGAAATCCAGCAGCTTCACCTGGCCGGCGGCGTTCACCAGCACGTTGCTCGGCTTGAGGTCGCGGTGGATGACGAGATTCGCGTGCGCGTACTGCACGGCGTCGCACGCCGCCGCGAACAACTCCAGCCGGTCGCGGACGGAGAGCCGGCGCTCGTCGCAGTAGCGGACGATGTCGATGCCGTCCACGAATTCCATGGAGAACCAGGGCAGCCCGTCCGCCGTGACACCGCCATCGAGGAGCCTGGCGATGTTCGGGTGCACGAGGCGCGCGAGGATCTGCCGCTCGGTCTGGAAGCGGGCGAGGATCTCGTCGGTGTCCATGCCGCGCTTGATGAGCTTGACGGCGACGCGCTGCTCGAATTCGCCGTCCACGCGGACGGCCTCGTACACGCTTCCCATGCCGCCGGCGCCGAGCAGGCGCTCCAGGCGGTACGGTCCGACGCGCTCGCCGATGCGGCGGTCGCGCTCCTCGGCCGGCGCACCGCGGCCCAACGCCTCGGCCACGATTCCCGAAAGCGGCCGCGCCTCGTCGCGGAGGAAGCTCGCCGGATCGGCGTCGGCCGCGAGGAGCGCGGCGACCTGCGCGTGCAGCTCCGGGTCGGCGTCGGCCAGCTCGGCCAGCGTGCGTGCGCGTTCCGCGTCGCCGGCCTCGAGGAGGCGCTGGAAGATTCGAAGAGCCCGTGCCGAGCGTTCCGCGTCCATCGGGGCTCCTACGGCCTCATCTCGACGGTGAGCCAGGCGCGCGCCGAGCGCCAATCGCGATCCACCGTCGCCGCGGAGACGTTCAGCACCTCCGCGATCTCCTCGGTGGTGAGACCGGCGAAGAAGCGCATCTCCACCACGCGCGCCTGGCGGGGCTCGATCGCGGCCAACCGCTCCAGCGCCTCATCGAGATCGAGCAGGTCGTCGAGGTCCGTGTCCGCGCCCGCCTCGATCTTCTCCAGCGTCACCGCCACCTGGCCGCCGCCGCGCTTCTCGCGACCGCGGGTGCGGGCGTAGTCCACCAGGATCTGGTGCATGGCCCGGGCGGCGACGGCGAAGAATTGCGCGCGGTTCCGCCACTGCGCGCGGGTCTGGTCCACGAGCTTGAGGTAGACCTCGTTGACCAGCGCCGTGGCCTGGAGCGTGTGGTCGGGGCGCTCCCGTCGCATGCGGGCGGCGGCGAGCCGCCGCAGTTCGTCGTACACGAGCGGGAAGAGCCGGTCCACGGCCCGGGGGTCGTGGCCGTCCTCCAGCCGCTGCAGCAGCTCGTCGATTTCGGGGTTTCGCCTCGTGGGGCTCACACGCGTCTCTCCGTCGACGCTGCCGACTCGCCCCGGGGTGGCGCACCGGCGATATCGTCAATCTCCGGCGCGCCGGTTTGGCTTGTCAAGCGGCGTGGCGCGCGCGGATCCTTCCCGGCTACGCCCCGCAGGCCAGCCCGATCGGCCCACCCGGTACGGGGACGGTCATGCTGGTCTGGCCCGTCTTCGGATCGACGGCGAGCACGTCGTTCGCGCTGTCCACGGAAACCCAGAGCGTCTTGGCGGTGCCGCACATGCCCGAGATGTCGCCCGCCACCTTGAAGGAGCCCGCCGGCTTGCCCGTCGAGGTGTTGAGCTGCTCGACCGTCCCGCCCCCGAGGACCATCCACAGCGTCTGGCCGTCGGAATAGAGGAACCGCAGGCTGCCCTTCATGTCGAAGACGGTGGTCTTGTTCGTGGCCGGATCGATCCTCACCGCCTGCCGGTAGCCGATGTTCAGCACCCAGACGTGCCCGTCCACGACCGCGCCCGACGACGGGTTCCCCACGACGCGGATCGTGGTTGCCACCTTGAGCGGCTGCGGGTTTACCTTCGCCACCTGAAAGTCCACGCTCGGAACCCAGACCGCGCCGGCGCCGTAGACCACGCCGCTCAGGAAGCTGTTGGTGATCTTGAGCGTGTCCCGGATCGCGGCCGAGGCGGAGTCGATCGCCGTCAGCACCCCGTCGTTGGAGCTGATCACCCAGACGGTGCCCGCTCCGGTCGTGACGAACGTCGGAGCGTCGGCGACGTCCAGCGTCGATTCGATCTGCAGAGAAGACGGATTGACCTCGATGACCTTGTCGTCGGAGTAGTCGGTCACCCACACGGCGCCCTCGCCGGCGGCGACGCCCCTGGGGAGTCCGGGCAGCTCCACCGATCCGACGACCTTGCCGGCCTGCGGGTCGATCCGGTAGAGCCTGGTGTCGACCGCGGACCCGTTGATCGCCCAGACCGCCGGGCCGGAGAAATGCATCGCCGGCGCCGCGTTGCCGGTCGCCGCGGACGCCGCGGTCCTGGACGCGGTGCCGGAGCTGCTCTCCGCCTTCTGGCCGCAGGCGACCAGGACGAGGGGAATGACGGGAACCAGCAGCGATCTCCAGACCAGTCGGCGGACCCGTGCCCGTCGTCCTGCAACTTGCCCGTTCATAGTCGTCCTCTCCCTTTGTCAGGGTTGCAGGGATAGGCGACGCAAGAAAGGCCTCACGCCGGATCGCCAACATAGAATTCGCGGTCGGGCCGCACAAGGGCCGTCGGCGGTTCCCGGGGTGCATCGCGCATGCGCCGCACTTACGGCATCGCTAATCGCCGCATTCGCGGGAAACGCGACGGGCATGACCCGTGCCGGAACGGCCCGGCCCCGGGCGGGTAGCAGGGGCGATCCTCCGATCCCACCCAAGCGAGGTCCCCATGCGCGCACCCGCGCTCGTTGCCGGCCTGCTCCTCCTCCCGATGCCGGCGATCGCGCAGCACACGGCGCCGGCCGCCGCGCCGACCGCGGAGATGATGGAATTCGAGAAGTTCGCCGACGTCTACGCCGGCCGTCTCGTGGCGGCGTTCGATTCGATCCCCGCGAACGACTACGGCTTCCACCCGACGCCCGTCGAGCAGACGGTCGGGTACATCGCGCAGCATCTCGAGAACGCGAACTACGCCCTGTGCGGAAGCTTCGGACACCTCACGCACGTCCGCACCGCGAAGGATGCGCTGCCGGACACCGTGAAGGCGCACTGGCCCAAGGACACCCTCGTGGCGCGCCTCCGCGCCTCGGAACGCTTCTGCGACGAAGCGCTCGATCGCGTGTCCGCGGTGCGATCGGCCGACGTGGCCTCGGCGCTGCTCGGCTACGAGACGGACCAGGCCGAGCACTACAGTCAGATCTCCGTCTACATGCGGATGCTCGGACTCGTCCCCCCGTCGGCGCTGCCGCGTGTGTTCCCCCGCGTGATCACGCTCCCCGCGTCCACGCTGAGCCGGTACGTCGGAACGTACCGGCTGACGCGCGGCCTCGACCTGGTCGTCACGCTGCGAACCGGGAAGCTGTGGGTCCGCTCGTCCAACGGCGGGGCGACCGTCAGGCTGTGGCCGTCGAGCCCGACCGGGTTCTTCGTCAGGGAACTGGATGCCGACGTCACCTTCACTCCGGACGCCGGCGGGCGGGTGAACGCCCTCTCCTTCCGCGAGTACGGGCGCAGCTGGCCGGCGCAGAGGGTGCGCTGAACGGGCCGGAAGGGCCGGCGCGACTGGCGCTCCGCGGTGGTCCGGGACCATCATAAGCGAACCCGTCGCCGCGTGACGAGCCGCTACCGGTCCCGTCGCGGAAGAGGGAGGGCGTCATGAGTGCGATGAACCGATGGAGAGTCGTGATGGGTGGGCTCGTGGCGGGCGCCATCCTGGTCGTGCTCGACTTCGTGGTTTCCGGGTCCCTGCTCGCTGCCTACGTGGCGGCGCACCCCGGCGCCGTCAGCCCGGCGCTGGCGGCCGCCGGTGACTCGGTGCGTGTCGGCATCTTCGCCGCGGCCAGAGATGTGCTGTGGGGGGTCGCGATCGTGTGGTGCTACGCGGCCATCCGCCCGCGCTTCGGAGCCGGACCGCGGACCGCGGCGTATGCGTCGGTCCTTGCCTGGGTCTTCGCCGTCCCGCTGTACTTTCTCAATTATGCCTTTCGGCTCGCCTCGCTCGGCTTCACGGGCATCGTCGGCCTCACGGTGCTCGTGTCCTTTCTGATCGCCGGCTACGCCGGCGGCCTGCTGTACCGCGAGGAAGGATCGTCGACGGCCTGAGCGCCGCGCCCGCCGATCTCCGTCCCATGCGTCCGCGAATCCTCGTCTCGTTCTTCCGCGCCTTCACGCTGCGCTGTCCGCGCTGCGGGGGCCGTTCCATCCTCAAGAGCTGGCTGCATCTGCGCGCCGAGTGTCCCACCTGCGCGCTGGCGTTCGAGCGCGGCGAGGACGACGACTACTGGTACGGTGGGGTGATGTTCAACATCATCGCCGCCGAGCTGTTGACCATGGCGATCGTGATCGGGTGGGTGATCGTGACCGCTCCCGACGTGCCGTGGACGCTGCTCGAGTTCCTCGGGCCGGCGCTGGCCATCGTCATTCCCTTTCTGACCTATCCGTTCGCGCGGTGTGTCTGGCTGGCCTGGGACATGGTGTTCCGTCCGCACGAGCCGGGTGACTGACGGCGCGTCGGGCTCGTGCTCGCCGCCTGCAGACGGTACCTTGGGCGCTGGAATCCTCCCACCCCCAGGAGCGCACGATGAGTGACGGACAGGCGGCCCCCGAAACGAAGGGCGTGTCGGTGCAACTGCTCGCCACGGTGGACCTCGGCCCCGAGATCGAGGGCATGGACGGGCGCGAGCTTCGCATGCGGCTGGTGACCATCGAGCCCGGCGGCGTATTCGGTCCGATGCACGATCACAAGGGCAGGCCCGGCACCGTGTACATATTGAAGGGTACGATCACCGATCATCGCAACGGCGTGGCCACGGACTACGGCCCGGGTGTGGGCTGGCCCGAGGACCGGAACACCGTGCACTGGCTCGAGAACAGAGGTACGATTCCGGCGGTCGAGATCTCGGTCGACATCGTCCGGCCCGGCTAGGCTCGCGCGACACCGTTCATTTCCACTCGAGAACCCGCACGTTCGCCATGCGACCCCTCCGATTTTCCATCAACGTCACGCTGGACGGCTGCTGCGACCACCGGGAGGGTTCCCCGGACGAGGAGCTGCATCGCCACGCCGCCGAGAGCATCGAGCGGGCCGACGCGCTGCTCTTCGGCCGCGTGATCTACCAGATGATGGAAGACGCGTGGCGCGAGCCCGGGCGGACGGGCGTGCGGCCCGACTGGATGCCGCCCTGGATGCTGCCCTTCGCCCGCACGATCGACGGCGCGAAGAAGTACGTCGTGTCGAACACGCTCGATCACGTGGACTGGAACGCGGAGCTGCTGCGCGGGGATCTCGGAGACGCCGTCCGGCGGCTCAAGGAACAGCCGGGCAACGGGCTGTTCACGGGTGGCGTGACGCTGCCGCTCGCCCTGGCCGAGCTCGGCCTGATCGACGAATACGAGTTCGTGGTACACCCGAGGATCGCGGGCCACGGACCGACGCCGTTCGGGGGGCTCTCGAAGCGTCTGGACCTCAAGCTCGCGGACCGCGTCGAGTTCAAGTCGGGGGCGGTGGCGCTGCGGTACGTGATGCCGACGTGACCGGCCATCCGCGCACCACCCGGCTCGGCGCCGGCGGCCCCGAGGTCTTTCCCATCGCGCTGGGCTG
>JBJKPA010000182.1:0-8519 GCA_046706905.1 Gemmatimonadaceae bacterium | reverse complement strand
TCCCACCACAGCTCGCCGGTGCGCGCCCGCAGGCGGGGCGCATCGTCCAGCTCGCCGAGCGAGTCGAGGAACGCCACGAGCGGCAGGTTCACGCCGGCGCGCTCCGCCAGCTCGCACCAGGTGCTGTAGCGCGGGTTGATCTCGATGAGGTACAGGCGCCCCGTGCGCGCGTCCCGTTTCATCTGCACCAGCGCGTAGCCGCGGTAGTCCATCCGCTCCAGGACCTGCCGCGCCAGTGCCTCCGCTTCCGCGTCGTGCACGCTGCGGGCCAGGACGCCCACGCCGTCCCGCGGCGGGGCCGTACGGATCTTCTGGCCGGCGAACGTCTCCGTCCATTCCCCGGTGCGGTCGCGGTAGGCGTGCACCGAGATGAGGCAGCGCGCGTCCCCGGCCACGAACCGCTGGGCCACCCAGGGCGCACCCCCGGTGATCGAACGCCGGACCGTGGCCGGCAGATCCGCCGGATCGCGCACGAGGAATCCCTTCACCTCACGCTCCGCCGTCGGGATCTCCCCGGCGGTGGTCCAGTGCCGGTGGCGGTTGTCGGGCTTTACGAACGCCTCACCGAACTCCGAGATCGCCCCGGCCAACGTATTCTCGTCGGCGCAGATGCGCGTTTCGGGCACCGGCAGCCCCAACTCGAGGGCCAGCCGGCCGAAGGCGGACTTGGAGAGGCAGGTGGCGGCGAGCCCGGCATCGGCCAGGTGGTGCCGCGCATTGGGCGGAAGGCGGAGCCCGGGCGCGGCGAGCGCGCTCGCGGTGAGGTCCCCCGTGCAGAACACCACGATCCGGCCGCCCAGCCGCTCGATCAGCTCGTGGAGGGCCTGGACGTAGGCGCCGGGCGACCGTTCGACGGGCGGCAGGCGGTGGAAGGCGCGGGTGTAGCGGCTGTGCCGCGCCAGCGCATCGGGATCCGGGCCCGCCAGGTCCACCGCGATCCCCGAGCGGCCCAGCGAGCGCACCACGCCGAGGTCGGACAGGCCGCGGCCGTCGAGGACCAGCGCGGTCGCCCGCGCGGCGGCCCGCCGGGCCGCCTCGGGAAGAGACGGCCGCCGGGCGTCCCGTGCGGGTGGAGCGATGCCCAATTCTGCAGCACCAGCGTGCTGTGAGGCCTCTGAACGGTGAGCTTGGATCACGGTCCGACCGGCGCGCCGGCGCCGGAAAGCGCCAGCGGAAGGAGTACGTCGGGCGCCAGGCCGCCGACTGGGAGGCGCGCCGCGTCCGACGCCCCGCCGAGTCATTCAAGTATCGTGCCCGCGCGCCGGGGCGGGCCGGCCGGTGCGGGGGCGGCCGTGACTCTCCGGTCCCGCGGCGAGTCTGCCCCACGATGACCGACGTCTCGACCCGCCTCCGCCGCCTGGCGCCCTGGATCGCCGCCCTGGCCGCGATCCTCGTGTACGCCAACGCGCTCCACAACGGCTTCGCGCTGGACGACCGCGTGGTGGTCGAGCAGAACCCGAACGTCCATCATCTCGCGCCGTTCGGCGACCTGTGGGTCTCGGCGTACTGGCCCAACCTCCCGTTCCAGGTCGGGCTCTACCGGCCCTTGACCATTCTCTCATACATGGTCGAGTGGGCGCTGTTTCACGGCAACGCCGCGGGCTTCCACGCGGTGAACGTGGTGCTCCACGCGGCGGTCACGGCGCTCGTCGTGATCCTCGTGCTGCGGCTGGGCGCGCCGCCGCTGGCGGCGCTCGTGGGCGGGCTGCTGTTCGCCATCCACCCGGTGCACGTCGAGGCGGTGGCCGGCGTGGTCGGCTACGCCGAGCTGATGATGACGCTGCTCGTGCTCGCGGCCTGCCTCGTGCATCTCTCGCGCGCCGGGTCCGTGGTGTGGCGATGGGTCACGATCACGGCGTGCTTCCTGGCCGCGCTGCTCGTCAAGGAGACCGCCGTCGCGCTGCCGCTCCTGCTCGTGATCGTGGACTTCGTGAACCCGAAACGGACCGAGTCGCTGTGGCGCACGGTGTGGAACGACGCGCCGCTCTACCTGCTGATGGCGGCGGTGTTCGGCGGCTACGTGGGGCTCCGCTTCGCGGTGCTCGGTGTCATCGCCGGCACGACGCCCGCGCCGGCGCTGGTCGGCAAGTCGTCGGCGGTCCGGGTGGCGACGGCGTTCCGCACCTGGCTGGACTACATACGACTCATGGTATGGCCGCGCGATCTGGTGGCCGAGTACGGTCCCAACGTACGCGTGGCGGCGTCGTGGCGCGACCTGACCGTGTACCTCGGCATCGCGGCCGGCGGGGTGGTGCTGGCCAGCGCGGTCTGGCTGCGGCGCCGGAGCCCGTGGTGGACGGCGGCCGTCGCCTGGTTCGCGGCCAGCGTGTTCGTGGTCTCGAACCTGGTGCTGCGCGTGGGGGTCGTGCTCGCCGAGCGCACGCTGTACCTGCCGTCGGTGGGGATCGCGTTCGCCGCCGTGCCGATCACCGCCGTGGGCCGGCGGCGTCCGCGGCTCGCGGTGCTGGTGGGCGCGGTGGCGGCCGTGCTCGCCGTGGCCCGCGTGTGGACGCGCACACCGGTGTGGAAGTCCACCGACGTGCTGCTCACGCAGCTCGCGCGCGCGCACCCCGAGTCGTTCGAGGCGCAGAGCTATCTGGGCGACTCGGCGATGCGCGCCGGGCATCCGCAGGAGGCGGTCCGGCACTACGCGATCGCCTACGGTCTCGTGCCCGACCGGTTCATCGGCGGCAGCTACGCGCAGGCGCTGGTGGACGTGAAGCACT
Organism: Gemmatimonadaceae bacterium; assembly: GCA_046706905.1. Lineage (GTDB taxonomy): Bacteria > Gemmatimonadota > Gemmatimonadetes > Gemmatimonadales > Gemmatimonadaceae > JAGWRI01. The sequence goes on along the minus strand of JBJKPA010000182.1, from coordinate 5,793 downwards.
TCGGGGAGGCGGAGCGCGTGGCGCGCGCGTCGTGCGGCATGCTCAACCCGATGCCCTGTCTCACGCTGGTGGATGCGCTGCTCGGCGCGGGCAAGAATGCCGAGGCGCTCGTCGTGGCCGACTCGATCTCGCAATTCGTGGCGCCCTCCTCGGCGCTCGCGAGCCGGCTGCTGGCGGCGGCGCGCGCCGCGCACGACACGGCGGCCATCCGGAAGGCCCTGGCGGACAGTGCGAACATCGCGGGTCCGCGGGCGCGGGCCGGAAACCCGGGGCCCCATCTTCCGTAGGGTCGAGCGTGGGGCGTAGCTTTGACCACCCCCGGGGAGCCGACGATCATGGACGCGAATTCGAGGAAGTGGGCCGGGCGTGCGATCCAGCTGCTGCTCGTGCTGGTCGTGCTGGCGTACGTGGGCAACTGGCTGCGCCAGCGGTTCAGCCACGCCACGCGCGACATCCACCTGAGCGGGATGATGGCGGTCCCCGATACGCTGCCGCCGGGCGGCCTGCGGATCTACAACGCGGACAGCACGCTCGACGTGGTGCTACTCGGAGACACGATCGCGGCCGGATTGTCACCGAAGATGATTGCCAAGGTCCGGCACGACATCGATTCTTCGAGCGTCACGCACGCCGACTCGGGGTTGGGCGGGGATATCGCGAAGATGGTCACGAGCACCGTGGCCAGCAAGATCGGGTTGCACGCCGTATACCCGCTGAAGGACCTGAAGGACGTCACCTACGACCACGGCCGCCTCGTCTTCGACTGGAAGCGGGGCAAGAACCACTCGCTGTTCCAGGGCACGAACCTGAACGGCAAGAAGGCCGACGACACGTTCACGGAGGCGGAAGCGAACAAGTTCATCGCCGCCGTGCACGCCCGGCAGAAACAACTCGGACTCACACCATAAATGTCGAATCGCTGGATGGCAGGACTCGCGGCGCTCCTCGCGGTGGGGGCGCCGGCCGGCGCGCAGCGCGCCTCCGCGCCGCCGCCCATTCACCACGTGTTCGTGATCGTGCTGGAGAACAAGGAATTCGACGGCACGTTCGGCCCGGGATCCCAGGCGCCCTACCTGGCCGACACGCTCGTGCGCCGCGGCGCGCTGCTCCGGCAGTATTACGGCACCGGGCACGCCAGCCTGGACAACTACATCTCGATGGTCGCCGGGATCGCGCCCAACCGCGCGACCCAGACCGACTGCGAGCGGTACACGGAGTTCGTCCAGACGGGCGTGGCCCCCGACGGGCAGCCGATCGGCGAGGGATGCGTCTATCCCGCGCACGTGCAGACGATCGCCAACCAGCTCATGGCGAAGGGTCTCACGTGGAAGGGGTACATGGAGGACATGGGGAACGACCCGTCGCGCGAGGCGGCCCGGTGCGGCCACGTGCCGATCGGCAGCCTGGACCCCACGCACCACGGCACGAGGACCGACATGTACGCCGCGAAGCACGATCCGTTCGTGTACTTCCACGCGATCGTCGACTCGGCGTCGTGCCAGACCAACGTCGTCCCGCTGGCCGAGCTGCTGCGGGATCTTGCGTCGGCGGCGACCACGCCCAACTACTCGTACATCGTGCCCAACCTGTGCAACGACGGGCACGACCTGCATTGCAGCAACGGCGACACCGGGGGGCTGGTGGGCATCAACCGCTTCCTGAGCGAGTGGGTGCCGCGCATCACGCGCTCGCCGGCGTTCCGGAAGGACGGGTTGCTGATCATCACCTTCGACGAGGCGCCGAGCGCGGACAAGACCGCGTGCTGCCACGAGCCGACGGGGCCGAACACGAAGTGGCCGGGCGCCGGCGGGCCGGGGGGCGGGCGGATCGGCGCGGTGCTGCTCTCGCCGTTCATCCGGCCGGGCACGGTATCGGACGTGCCGTACAACCACTACTCGATGCTCAAGAGCGTGGAGCAGATCTTCGGGCTGTCGTACCTGGGCTACGCCGGGCAGCGGGGGTTGGTGGCGTTCGGCCGGGACGTGTACACGCAGCCGCGCGGGGAGAAGTAGCGGGCTACCGCTTCTTCATCCCGATCAGCGCCAGGTAGTCGTCCCGCTTTGTCATGAACTGATATCGCGGGTCGGCGCGGATTTCCTGCACCGTGATCGTGTGCCCGGCCAGCGCGCACCGCAGCTCGGCCATCGTCCGGTCGGAGTCCCGCCGCAGCGCGTCCGCCCGCGCCCGCTCCCGGCACACCTCGGGAGAATCGGGATGGATCTCGGCGGCGATGGACAGCACCGCCAACGCTCGCGCCGCGTCGCCCACGCCCAGGTACGCCTCGGGCTCGTAGTACGACACGTGGGTGTAGATCTCGCTCAGCCGCCGCCGCGCCCATTCGGCGCGCACGGAGTCCGTGCTGTCGGCCATCCACCCCTCGAACTGCGCAATTCGCAGTTCGTCGCTCAGCTTGCGCAGGTCGGGCACGCCGGGCGTCTTGCGCAACGTGACGAGCGTCTGGATCACCGACGCCCGCTCCGCGGGGTCGCGCGCCGCCAGCGAGTCGCGCTCGGCCTGCCATCGCGCCACGGCCGGCTCGGCGGCCAGCGCCCGGGACCGCGTGTCGGGGTACGACACGTCGTGCGCTCCCGCCCACGCGACGGCCATGCGGCGCCAGGCGTCGGCGGCGTGCGCCGGCTGGCGCGCCGATTCGAGCGCCGCGGCGGCCGTCGAGTCCATCGCGTACAGCGAATCCACGAACCGCAGGTCCACCGGCCGCATCCCGCGCGCCATCGCCCGCACCTCGAACCAGCCGAGGATCCGGGACATCGTCGAATCGCTGGGCCATCCCGGCCCCCCCGACGAGACGTCCACGCGCGCGACGGCGGACTCCGCCGCGAGCTGCCGCTCCAACGCGACGATCTCGTCGAAGGCGAAGCCGACCCGGGACGCGACCAGCGCGACGGCGAACCCGGGCGGCTCCGCATGCGCCGCCCGCCACGCCGAATCGGCCGGCATCGCCCCTTCGGCCGAGATGATTCCCGCGATGTGGCCGCCCGATCCGAACGCGAAGACCCACGCGTCGTTCGCCATGCCCGAGAGCCCGGCCAGATAGATGCGCGAGGTGTCGAGGTCGAGCGACGTGAACGCATCCGACAGCATCACGTTCGCGACCTTCTCGTTCTGCATCGCCGGCGCGTCGCCGTGCGTGTCGTAGCTCGAGATGCCGACCCATCCCAGCCGCTCGAGCGTGGGCGCGAGCCCCGCCAGCGCGTCCAGTGCGCGTCCCTGCGGGTCGAGCACCAGCAGCAGGGGCGCGGGGACGGAGTCGTGGTACGTCGTCGGGATGTAGGCGGCGTAGTGGTCGGAGGTGTCGCGCTTGGCCGTGAGGTCGGCCAGCAGGTGGCCCTTGACCAGCGTATCGATGCGCTGGGCGCGCGCCGCGGGGGCGGCGCCGGCGAGAAGCGCCGCGAACAGCGTGAGGGAGAGGACTCGGGCAGCGGAGGGGCGCATGCGAACGCTGAGGGAGGAGCGGGGGTGGGCTGCTCCCATTAGCATACCGCATTGCCCGCCGGACGCGAGCCTCGCCGCCCGGATTTTTACACGGTGCCTACAATTCAGGCCGTCAGCGCCAGCACGGCGAACGACGCCAGCCAGTGCTCGCCCATGTAGTCGCCCGCCACGTGCGGGAGACTCGCCGCGAGATGGAGGCCGGCGGCCTCACGGGCGATCGCCACGCGGGGGTCGCCGGCGGGAAGCGCGCCGGCAATCGCTCGCCAGCACCAGGCCCGCGAGAGGTTGAGCCCGTCGAGGTGCGCGATCTTGCCGTCGCTGCGGTCGCTCACGTGCGCCGGCCGGAACAGCGTGGCCGGGCGACGCTCGGCGAGGTGCGGCAAAAAGCGGTCGAGCCAGGCGGCGAATCCCGCCGCCGGCATCACGCGGCGCATGCACTCGGCTTCGATGAGCGCCGACGAGAGGAAATCGTCGCCGCCGGGCTCCCACGCCTGGCAGTCCGCGTCGTCGCCGTACCACGCGTTGGCCTTCTCGCGCACGAGGTCGGCGAGCGTATCGTCGCCCACCACGGCGGCGTACTCCAGCGCCAGCGTGAACGCGAACGCGGTGTTGAAGTGCGTGCCGACGCGCACGGGGTAGGTCGCTTTGGGCAGGAAGGCGCGGAAGCGCCGCACGAACGCGTCGGCCAGCGGCGCGAGGGCCTCCCGCCGGCGGCGGCCGTCGGCGCCGTCGTGCCGCGCCAACTCGCCGGCGAGCATGAGCAGCCAGCCCCAGCCGTAGGGCCGCTCGAAGCCGCCGCGCGACGGCTGCGCGAGATACGCCACCTCGCCGGCCACCTTCTCCGGCGTGAGCTGGGCGTCGAACAGCGCGCGGATGCGCGCCGCCTCGGCCATCGCGGGGAACCCGCGCAGCAGGCGGGCCAGCATCCAGTACCCGTGCACGCACGAGTGCCAGTCGAAGCTGCCGTAGAACACCGGATGCAGCGCGCGCGGTCCGCGCCCGTCGTCGGGGCCGTTGAGCACGTGATCGAGCTTGTTGGGGTACTCGCGCGTCACGTGGTCGAGCGCGATGGCGCCGAAGCGCGACGCGACGTGGGCGTTGAGCGTGACGGGGGCGGGGGCGGGGGCGGGACCGTCGGACATGGTCAGAAGCGGAAGACGAGGAAGTACATGAGGGCGATGTTGACCGCGAGGAGCACGATGCCGGTGGGGATCTGCACCTTGATCACGGCGTTCTCGTCGGGCAGCTCGAGCAGCGCGGCGGGCACGATGTTGAAGTTGGCGGCCATCGGGGTCATGAGCGTACCGCAATAGCCCGAGAGCATGCCGATGGCGGCCATGACCGCCGGGTCGCCGCCGAACTTGCCCACGATGAGCGGGAGGCCGATCCCGGCGGTCATCACCGGGAAGGCGGCGAACGCGTTCCCCATGATGATCGTGAATAGCGCCATCCCGACGGCGTAGGTGACGATCACGACGATCGCCCGGTCCAGCGGAATCCACTCGTTGACGAGCGTGGACACCACGTGCCCGACGCCGGCCAGGGCGAACAGGGCGCCGAGCGCGGCCAGCATCTGCGGGAGCACGGCGGCCCACCCCACGGAGTCCATCAGGCGCCGCGCCTCGACGATCGGCGCTCGCACGGGCGCGCGCAGCATCACCATGCCCACGGCGAGCGCGACCAGCGTGGCCAGCGCCAGCGAGATCACGGTGACCTGCGACGGATCCACCACCGGCAGACCGTGCACGCGGACGTACTTGAACCCGAACGTGCCGGCGACGGTCACGGCGGGAATGAGCAGGGCGGGGATGAACAGCGTGTTGCCCCACCGGCGCGCGCTGGCCTCGCGCTCCTCGCGGGTGGCCGACTCCGGTCCGCCGCGCCCCAGCCCGCCGATGCTCGACACGAGGACCATCCCGATCACCAGCAGCCCGTTGACGAAGTCGGGCAGGTGCGTGCCGAACAGGAAGGTGATGCCGTAGATGCCCCAGAAGGCGGCTTTGTTGTAGCGCTTCTTGTCCGGACGGTCGGTGATGTTGACGATGGCGATGCCGGCGAGCATCAGCCCCATGAGGACGTAGACGGCTTCGAGGCCGATCATTGGCCACCCCCGGTCCCTTCCTCACCCGGTAGGACGGTAGGACGGGTGGACGGTAGGACGGCCGACGATGACGGCGAACGCCCCCCCAGTTCCCGCTTCAGCTTGCGGTCGAAGAACACCAGCCGGATCGCATGGATGATGAAGGCGCTCACGGCCGTCGGCACCGCCCACTTGGCCAGCGTCGTCGGCGCCACGTTGATCCCGTTCTGCTGCAGGAAGCCCTTGATGAGCAGGATCGA
>JBJKPA010000181.1:0-4345 GCA_046706905.1 Gemmatimonadaceae bacterium | reverse complement strand
GTGCCCAGCGTGCCGCCGCCGCGCGACATCGTGTGCCGCAGGTCGGCCACCGTGCGCGTCGCGTTGTCGGTGAGCGCGCCGATCATGATCGCCACGCCGCCCGGCCCGTACCCCTCGTACGTCAGCTCCTGGTAGTCCACGCCCTCGAGTTCGCCGGTGCCCTTTTTGACCGCGCGCTCGATGTTCTCCTTGGGCATGGAGTTCTGGCGCGCCGTCTCGATGGCCAGGCGCAGCCGCGCGTTGCCGCCCGGATCGCCGCCGCCCTGCTTGGCGGCGATGGTGATTTCACGGATGAGCTTCGTGAACAGGGCGCCGCGCTTGGCGTCGGCGGCGGCCTTGTAGTGCTTGATCTGCTTCCATTTACTGTGACCAGCCATCAGCTACTCTCGGTGGGATGACCATGGGGGACTGGCTGCCAATATAGCCCCCGCCGACGGGGCGGCCAACGTCGGGGGCGGGGCGCCGGACGCGAAAACGGGGGCCCCGCGGGGCCCCCGTTTCGACGCGCGCCGCGGGGCGCTCAGTACCCGCCGAGGCGGATGGACAGCGTGGCCTGGAAGCCGGTCATGTTCGCCGTGCCCTGGTCGCTTCCCATCTGTCCCACGGTGTAGCCCGCGAAGGGCGTGATGGCGTAGCCGCCGAAGTCCCAGTTGAGCCGCAGCCCGGCGGTGCCCATGTAGCTCGTGGCGATGGCGGGGAGCGTCGGGTCGAGCTGCGACTGCGTCCACACGCGGCCCTCGACGCTGGGCTCGATCACCATCCCCGATTCGGTGTGGAATCCCACCGCCACGCCGGCGTTGGCGATGTTCTCGCGGCCGGTGCGCGCCTGGTTGGCCAGCCGCCCCGCGGCGCGGAACAGGTCCCATCCGGCCACCGTGATGTCGGTGCTGCCGATCGAATTGCTGATCGACGCGGTGGTGATGTACCGGTCGCCGGTGTTGTACACCGACTCGTTGGCCTGGTCGTTGCCGAATCGCGAATACGTGAGGCCGAGCGCGATGCGCCCCGTGCCGTAGGGCCGGTCCACACCCAGGCGGGCGCGGTATTCGTTGCCCGGCTGGAAGTGCAGCTTGGCGCCGTTGACGTCCTGGAAGGGATCGTACGCCACCGAGTGCCGCGCGGCGAGGCCGAGGCCCACGTTCCACTCGCCCAGCGGACGCGCGATGGCGATGCCGCCGGTGCCGCCGGCCCCGGTGCCGAATCCGGTGATCGGGAAGAGCAGGAAGTCACTGGCGATCCGCGTCGCCGCTGCCTGCTGGTCGGGAAGGGCGGTGGTCATGCCGGTGGGCAGGTTCACGCCGGCGGTCAGCACGACGAAGTCGGTGCCGAACGTGTAGTTGGCCCGGATCTGCGTGTCGGTCATCCCCGAGAGCGTGCTGTTCGGCGCGCCGGGACTGGTGACCGTCGCGCTGGCCCACGCGCTGCCGATGTCGAAGCTGAACGCGTCGTTGACCGGAATCAGCACGTAGACCGGTACCACGAACTCGGTGATTTTCTGGCTGATCGGCGCCTTGATGTCGTACGAGATCACCTGCGGGCCCATGCGCCCCACGGCGTCGCCGAGAGACTGCGCGCGGAGCGGCGCGGCGAGGACGAGCGCGGCCGCGAGCGTCGAGAGGGAGAAGGTCCGGCGCATGCTCAGATCCCTCCCGGGTGCGGAATGTGGATGACGATCACGATCGTGGCCGTCTTGTTGGCCGGGTTGTCGGTGCCGGTGCCGGTGGCCGCCGGGTTGCTCTTGTTGCCGGCCTGGCTGTTGTTCGTGACCGTGCCGCCGCCGGTGCTGGCGACGCCCGCCGCCGACGGATTGAGCGAACCGGCGGTGCTCATCGCGGTGTTGGTCAGCCCGCCCGCGGGGTTGGTGATCACGACGCCGTTGGCCGCGCCGGAAACGATCTGGCCCTCACCGGTGCCGTTCAGTCCGCTCTCGACCGTGCTCACCGTGATCTCCGCCCCCTGCGCGGCCGCCTTGGACTGCTGCGCGCCCTGCGCCGCGGCGGCGAAGCCGGGGTCGAAGCGCAGCGCCTGGTCGAACTCGCGGCTGGCGTCATCGAACCGCCCCTGGTCCTGGAACGTGAGTCCGCGGCTGTAGGCCAGGAACGCGGCCAGCGACCGGGTGGGCCGCTGCGTGATCGCGTCGCGCTCCGCGGTGGTGAGCGTGACGCCCAGCGAGCTGAAGATGCCGAACGCGATGTTCTGCTCGATCGTGAACAGCTGGTCGAGCGTGCGGCTGTCGCTGGGCGAGGCGACGATCGAATCGCGGTTCACGTTCACGATCGGCGCGTCCACGCGGAGGTCGCTTCCCGTCTGCTGGATGCCGCCCGCCACGAGGCTCCCCGCGCGCAGGATCCTGCCGGCCTGCACGCCGGTGCTGGTGTCGGTCGCGCCCGACTGCTGCAGCTTGATCTCGTCGAGCAGCGCCTGCACGCGCTCGCGCTCGACCACGGTGAGCTTGGGCGACCGCGCGAGGTCGGTGGTGAGCAGCTCGGCCAGCCCGCGGCCGAGGGGGCGCAGGGTGGTGTCGGACCCCGAGAAGGTCAGCGGCAGCACGGCCACCGTGGTCGGCTTTCCGGGCACGGAGGAGAGCTCCGTCTCGTTGGCCACCTGCTGCTTGGCGGCGAGCAGCAGCTCCTTGTGGTTCAGCGCGGCCAGCCGGTCCTCGAGCAGGTGGCGCACCCGCGCCGTGTGGCCGTACTTCACGTACGACGAATACGCGGCACGCGCCGCGGGGAGATCGTTCTGCGCCTCGGCCGTCATGCCGAGGAAGAGCTGCGTGGTGCCGTCGGTCGGGTCGAGCCGGGCGGCCTCGTCGAGCACGCGCCGCGCGTCGGCGTAGCGGTTGGCCTGGTAGTAGGCGATGCCGAGCGCGCGGTTCGCCGAGGCGCTGTTGGGATGCTCGGCGCGCGTCTGCTCCAGGCGCGCAATCCCTTCGGGGCCGACGGTGCCCATCGTGGCGCATCCGCCGAGCAGCACGGCCAGGGACAGCATGAGGAGAGAACGACGACTGCGCATGCGAACGCCTCCTACCGATCGGGATCCAGCATGTCTTCGAACCGCATCCATTGGGCGTAGAAATACAGATCGACGTAGCCGGTGCCGCCGTTGCGGTTCTTGCAGACCAGCAATTCGGTGGCGCCTTCGATCTCGCGCCGCGGGTCGTACATCCCCTCGCGGAAGAGCCCCAGGATGATGTCGGCGTGGTGCTTGACGGCGCCGAGGGCGCCGAAGTCGTCGAGTTGGGGGCGCCGGTCGTCGCGGGGGATGAGGCCGGGCAGCTGCGCGGTGCAGAATATGGCGACATTGAGCCGGAGCGCCAGCGCCTTGAGCTCGAGCACGGCCTGGGCCAGCTCCTCGTCGCGGGTCCGCGCGCCCGTGACGAGCCCCTCGAACGGATCGACCACCACGAGGGCCGTGTCGGGGCGCGTCTCGAGATCGGCGGCGAGCGCCGCCACGCCGCCGGCGGGCAGCCGGTCGATGACCGGCATCGTCTCGCGGAGCCGCACCGCGGCGGCACCGACCGCGGCGCGCGCGCGATCGTCCATCGTTCCCTGCCGCAGGTCGTCGATGCGCACGCGCCCCTCGATGGCGAGCACGCGTTCCATCACCCGTTGGGGCGTCATCTCGCCGCTGTAGAGCACGACGTGTGCGCCCGCCTGCGCCGTGCGCAGCGCGACGGCGAGGGCGAGCGCCGACTTGCCGCTGCCGACATCACCGCCAAGCACCAGCAGATCGCCCAGCCGCAGCCCGCCGCCCACGACCTGATCGATGCTCGGGAAGCCGGTGGGCAGGGTGTCGTGCGCGGACCCGCCGTCGGTGATGGCGTCCATGCGCGACAGGAGCTGGGAGATCGGGGAGATGTCGGTGCTCCGTGCCATGGGAGATTATATGGGTCGACCGAGCGGGCGAGCAAGCAGCATAGCGTTATCCCGCAAGCGCTTGCGCAAGGTGGTCGAGCTCGGAACGTGCCGCCTGATCGAGGTAGGCCGCAGTGACGGTGATCACCGAAGCGAGGCTCGTGCGCATCCCCGCGGGGTCGTCCAAGGTACTGGCGTCAATGAGCTTGCCGACCGGACCCCGCACCGGGCCCGGCACGGCCAGCGCCCCCAGCCAGGCCCGTGCACCGCGACTGCGCGCCTGGCGCAGCGACGGGGGCACGGCGCCGCCCGGCGCGTCCAGCGCGTCCTGGGCGAGGCGCGCCGCCATGTAACAGGCGAGCACCGCCTCGCGCGTGCCGCCCAACGGCACCTGGCCGGCGAGGCGGGCGAGCGCGGGAAAGGGAAAGGCGGGCAGAGCGACGGCGTAGGGAGGCAGCGGTGCGAGCACGGCGCCAATCTGCGATGCACAT
>JBJKPA010000180.1:0-3278 GCA_046706905.1 Gemmatimonadaceae bacterium | reverse complement strand
CGGCCCCGATGATGCGCGACCGCCGCGCCGCCGCGTCCAGGTTCTCGGCCGCGCGGATCGTGGTCTTCCCGCCGCGCGAGATCACCGACACGTGCACCGTGCGCTCGCGCGCCAGCGAGGTCCAGGTCAGCGTGCGCCCCACGGCCGACACCGCACCGGCCTGCTCCATGCGCCGCCGGATAGTCTCCGCCATCACGTCGAACTCGCTCTCCGGCACCTCGCCGGGAATGACCGCCTCGAACTCGATGTTGAGCGGCGCGCCGAGCAGCCGCGAGACCCGGGGGCTGACGTCCGTGATCGCGGGAACGGCGGCGGCGGCCGCCGGCGCCTGCACCAGCCCGCGTTCGGCCATCGCGTGCTCGACGTACTGCGCCGGAATCCCCGCCTCGAGCGCGGCGTCGCGCACCGCGCCCACCGCGTATCCCGAGGTGCGGGCCGCGTCGCTCGTCGCGTCCCGCGGCTTGGGCACGGGCGCGCCGCGCGGCTGCAGCCCCGTCTCGGCCTGCAGCTCCGACGCCCGCGCCCAGATCGCCTGCGCTTCCGCCTCGGACACCAGCGCCGGCGGGTGCGGCACGAGCGTTGCGCGTTCGGCGTCGCGCCCCACTTCGGGCTGCGCCCGGGAGAGCGTGTCGGCCAGCTCCTCGCCGGTCGCGTTTCGCGATGCCGGATTCTTGGCCAGGCAGCGGTCGATGATCTCAGCCAGCGCCCGCGGTGCGCCCGGCGCGACGGTGAGCACCGGCGGCGGCGGCGTGTTGACCTGTGCCACGAGCACCGCCGACGCCATCGTGGCATTGAACGGAAAGCGCCCGGTGAGCGCGTAGAAGCCCACCACGCCCAGCGAGTAGAGATCGCTGCGGCCGTCCAGCGCTCCGCCCGTGACCTGTTCGGGACTCATGTAGAACACGGTCCCCAGCACCTGGCCGGTGGCGGTGAGCGGGGCGGCCTCGGCCAGGCGCGCGATCCCGAAGTCGGTCACCATCGCCCGCTTCGTCGTGCGGTCGATGAGGATGTTCTCGCACTTCACGTCGCGGTGCACGACGCCGTGCTCATTGGCGTAGCTCAACGCCGAGGCGACGTCGAGCATCTCGCGCAGCACGTCGCGCGGATCCTGCGGGCCGCCGTCGCGCACCAGCTCGGCCACCGACGGCCCGTCCACGAAGCCCATCACGAAGAACACGTGCCCGTCGATCTCGTCGGCGCGGTAGATGGGCACGATGTTCGGATGCGACAGGTGCGCGGCGGTGCGCGCCTCGCGCAGGAACCGCTCGCGGATCGTGACGTCGTTGGCGAGGTTCGGCGGCAGCGTCTTGATGGCCACCGCGCGGTCGAGCTTGAGGTCGCGCCCGAGGTACACGATGCCCATTCCGCCGCGGCCGATTTCCCGCTCCAGTTCGTACTGGCCGGCGAGCAGGCGGGCAAAGGTCTCGAACTCGGGAGTCGGCATGGTCTGGGTGAAAATACGCGTGGGGGCGCGGCTGGTTTCGCCCGCCAACCGTCCAAAGATGCCCCGCCTCGCGGCTCCGCGCGAGGGCATTAGATTGGGAGCATACCACCGACTGCACGGTCGCACCCACTTGCGAGGATCGGACCATGGCCACGCAGACCCTCCCGGCGCCCGCGGCGGCGCACGATACGTTCCCGATCAACGGAACGGATTACATCGAGTTCTACGTCGGCAACGCCAAACAGGCGAGCCACTACTACCGGTCGGCCTTCGGCTTCAAGCTCGTGGCCTATCGCGGCCCCGAAACCGGTACGCGAGACCGGGCCAGCTACGTGCTCCAGCAGGGCAAGATCCGGTTCGTGCTCACCACGCCGATCCGCCCCGACGGGGACGTCGCCCGGCACATTCACGACCACGGCGACGGCGTGAAGGACCTGGCCCTCTGGGTGAACAACGCCAAGACCGCGTTCACCAAGGCCGTGAAGCGCGGCGCGGAGCCGGTGCGCGAGCCCGAAATGCTGGAGGACGAGCACGGCCACATCGTGATCGCCGCCATCAAGACCTACGGCGAGACCATCCACTCGCTGGTCGAGCGCAAGAAGTACAAGGGCGCGTTCATGCCCGGGTTCGTACCCGTCACGCCGGTCTATCAGGGCAAGCCGCTCGGCCTCAAGTACGTGGACCACTGCGTGGGCAACGTCGAGCTGGGCGCGATGAACACGTGGGTCCGGTTCTACGAGGACGTGCTCGGCTTCTACAACCTGATCTCGTTCGACGACAAGGCGATCACCACCGAGTATTCGGCGCTCATGTCCAAGGTCGTCTCGAACGGCAACGGGCGGATCAAGTTCCCGCTCAACGAGCCCGCCATGGGGCGCAAGAAGTCGCAGATCGACGAGTACCTGGAGTTCTACCGCGGCCCCGGCGTACAGCACATCGCGATGGAGACGGGCGACATCATCAAAACCGTCACCAAGCTGCGCAAGAACGGCGTCGAGTTCCTCGGCGTGCCGTCCACCTACTACGACAGCGTCCCGGCGCGGGTCGGGCACATCGACGAGGACCTCGCGCCGCTCAAGGAGCTGGGCATCCTCGTGGACCGCGACGACGAGGGCTACCTCCTGCAGATCTTCACCAAACCGGTGGAGGACCGCCCGACCGTCTTCTTCGAGATCATCCAGCGCAAGGGCGCCAAGAGTTTCGGCGCCGGCAACTTCAAGGCGCTGTTCGAGGCCATCGAGCGCGAGCAGGCGCTGCGCGGCAACCTCTGATGCCGTTCTACCACACCCTCGGCCAGATCCCGCGCAAGCGGCACACGGTGTTCCGCCGCCCCGACGGGGGCCTGTACGCCGAGGAGCTGCGAGGGCACGAGGGATTCTCGGGCACGTCGTCGCTGCTGTACCACACGTATCCGCCCACCACGGTCAAGTCGGTCAAGCGGCTGCGCGAGATGGTGTACGAGCGCGATCCCGACCAGACGCTCAAGCACCGCCACTTCCGCACCTCGCGGGCCAAGCCGCACGGCAGTCCGACGCTCGACCGCACGCCGATCCTGTTCAACCGCGACATCGCGATGCTGTACGTCGAGCCCACCGAGCGCGACGAGCACTTCTATCGCAACGCGCAGGGCGACGAGGTCGTGTACGTGTGCAAGGGCAGCGGCGTCCTCGAGACCGAGTTCGGCGACCTGCCGTTCGGCGAGGGCGACTACCTCGTGATCCACCGCGGCATCATGCACCGCTACCAGTTGAACGCGGGCGAGCAGCCCAACCTCCTCGTGTTCGAGAGCCGCGGGCACGTGCGCACGCCCAGGCGGTACCGCAACGAGTTCGGG
>JBJKPA010000179.1:0-22523 GCA_046706905.1 Gemmatimonadaceae bacterium | reverse complement strand
CGGACGCGCACCGTGCTCGGGTCGGCGGTGCGCGCCGAAGCCGAGGTGCGCCGCGACAGCGCGGGCGGGGGCGTGCTGCGCGCCGCGATCGGCGTGGACCGCCGGTTCAGCGTGCTCGACCGCGATCTCTACGCCGTGGTCGAGTACCAGCACGACGGATTGGGCGCCGCGAACGCGGCCGGCCTGGTGGCGACGGCGTTCTCGCTGCCCGCGCAGCATCGGGAGTTGCAGGTGTACGGCCGCGACGAGGCCGCGCTGCAGCTCAACTGGCAGGTGCATCCGCTGGTGTCCGCGGAGCTGCTCACCCTGTGGAACGCGCGCGACGGGAGCGCGCTGCTGAGCCCCGCCGCCGACATCTCGGTGAGCGACGAGATCTCGGCGCGCGTGGGATTGTTCGCGGCGGCCGGTCCCGGGTTGAGCCGCGCGCTGGTTCCGCGCTCGGAGTACGGCGCGGTGCCGGCCACCGGCTACGCGGCGCTCAGCGTCTACTTCTGACGGTCAGCCTTCCCAGGATTCGCCGGCGCGGATCCTGGGATGCACCCAGAGCAGGTACGTGCCCATGAGCAGCGCGGCGGCGAAGCCCGCCGCCCACACGGCGACGTCCGGGATCGCGTGCTGGATCGGGGTCGCGACCACCTGCATCGCCGCGGCGAGGTGGAACGCCACGAAGAAGAACATCACCAGTCCCACGTACCAGAGCTGCGTCAGGTGCTCCGCCAACTCGGCCAGCCCGGCGCTCACCAGCCCGAACCCCAGGAACACCACCAGGTGAGCGCCGTTATATGCAAAGACATATTGGGCGGTCACCGTCACCTGCGACGGGTCGCGCACGCCGTAGAACAGGCTGGCGCCGAGGAGGGCCGCGGTGTAGAAGGCGTTCCGCCCCGCCAACAGGTTGACCACCGCGAACACCACGGCCACGGTGGCGTAGCCGATGAGCCCGGCGACCAGCCCCTGCGTCACGACCTTCATCCGTTCGTCCGCCATTTGCCTCCTCCGCGTGCCGGCGCGCCGCGCGCCTTCTCAACCGTCGGAATCATGCCGGGGATTCGCTGTCAGGGAGCGGGGCCGTCCCGGTAGGGAAATCGCCCACTGGACCGGGTGTGCCGGGAGTCTGATCCTGCACCCGGGAGGGGGATGGTGCACGACTCCCCGGCGCGCTATGAGTGGAGCCATGCCGGACCGCACGACGTTCGACTTCGTCATCATCGGCTCGGGATTCGGGGGCAGCGTGACGGCCATGCGGATGGCCGAGCGCGGCCACCGGGTGCTGGTGCTCGAGCGGGGCAAACGCTTCCGCGACGAGGACTTCGCCCGTTCCACCTGGAACGTGCGCCGGTACCTCTGGGCGCCGGCGCTGCGCTGCTTCGGCATCCTGCAGGTGAGCCCGTTCCGCGACGTGTGGGTGCTGCACGGGTGCGGCGTGGGCGGGGGCAGCCTGGGCTACGCCAACGTGCTCATGCAGCCCAGCGACGCGCTGTTCGACGCGCCGGCCTGGCGCCACCTCGCCGACTGGAAGACGATCCTCGAGCCGCACTTCAAGGCCGCCCGCCGGATGCTCGGCGTGACCCCCAACCCGCGGCTCTGGCCGGCCGACCGGGTGCTGAAGGAGATCGCCGACGAGCTGGGCACGGGCGACACCTTCTCGCCGACCCCGGTGGGCACCTTCTTCGGCGAGCCCGGGGAAGAGGGGCGCGAGGTGCCGGATCCCTACTTCGGCGGCAACGGCCCGGCGCGCACCGGGTGCACGCACTGCGGGGCCTGCATGGTGGGGTGCCGGCACAACGCCAAGAACACGCTCCCCAAGAACTACCTCTGGTTCGCCGAGCAGCACGGGGCCGAAGTGCGCGCCGAGTGCCTCGTGCGCGACATCCGCCCGTTGCGCGACGGGCAGCCCGACGGGGCGCGTTACGAAGTGGCCTACCGATCCGCCACCGCGCTCCTGCCGTGGGGGGAGCGGCGCGTGCGCGCCCGGAACGTCATCGTGGCCGCGGGCGCGCTGGGCACGCTGCGCCTCCTCTTCCGCTGTCGCGACGTGACCCGGTCGCTGCCCGACCTCTCGTCGCGGCTCGGCGACAACGTGCGCACGAACAGCGAGAGCATCCTGGGCAGCGTGAGCCGCCCGCGCGACGTGGACTACTCGGAGGGGGTGGCCATCACGTCCATCATCAACGCCGACCCGGTGACGACCGTGGAGCCCGTGCGCTATCCGGCGGGCTCCGACTTCATGCGCTTCCTGAGCGGGCCGCTCACCGAGGGCCGGAGCTTCGCGTCGCGCGCGCTGCGGTCGCTCGCCCAGATCTTCACCCGGCCGGTGGACTTCCTGCGCACGCACGTCGTGCCGGGGTGGGCCAGGCGGGCCACCGTGCTGCTCGTGATGCAGACGGTGGACAACCGGATGAAGCTCAAACCCGGACGCGGGCTCTGGACGGGCTTTCGCCGGGGGCTGGTGAGCCGGCCCGACGCGTCGAGCGCGGCCAGCGGGTCGCCGGAGCTGGGGCGCGAAGTGGCGCGCCGTTTCGCGCAGCGGACGAACGGAGTGCTCACGGGCTCGATCAACGAGGGGCTGTTCGGGGTGCCGATGACGGCCCATATCCTGGGCGGCTGTCCCATGGGGCGCGACGCGAGCGAGGGCGTGGTGGACCTCGACTGCGCGGTGCATGGGTACGAGGGGTTGTTCGTGGTGGACGGGTCGATCGTGCCCGCCAATCCGGGGGTGAATCCCAGTCTGACGATCACGGCGCTGGCGGAGTATGCGGCGGAGAGGATCGGTAGGACGGTAGGACGGTAGGACGGTAGGACGGCAAACTGACGAACGCCGTTCACCAACTACTGTCCTACCGTCCTACCGACATACCGTGCACGTTCTCCTGACAGACTCCCGAGCCAATTCGGCCGACGCTTCAAGGGCAAGCCTTTTCAGGAGCAACAATGCCCAAGACTCTGGCCAAACAAACGCAGCTGCCGATGCTGCGCGATTCCGCGTATCAGATCTGGCTCGCCGGGCTCGGCGCGCTGTCCATCGCCGAGGACGAGAGCGGGAAGATCTTCAAGACGCTGGTGAATCGCGGCCGGGCGTTCGAGGCGTCGACGAAGGATCGCCTGGTCGAGGTGAAGGACCGGCTGGACGTGCGCAAGGCCGCCAGCAACACCGTGGACATGATCGCCGAGAACCTCGACGAGGGGATGAGCGGTGTGCTCAGCCGGCTCGGACTGCCCACGAAGAAGGAGATCGAGGGGCTCAGCAAGCGCGTGGAGCGCCTGACGAAGACGCTGGAGGCGAAGCCGGGGCGACATGCCCCCCGTGGGGCGAAGCGGACGCGCCGGGCGAAAGCCACCGTCTGAGCGGTAGGACGGTTTGACGGTAGGACGGTAGTTGGTGAACGGCGTTTCTCAGTTTGCCGTCCTACCGTCCTACCGTCCTACAGTCTTACCATCACCAGGCGGTCCGATGTCCAAGCGCAAACGACTCCCCCGCGCGCACCCGAAGGTCGGCCTAGCGCTTGCCGGCGGCGGGCCGGTGGGCGCGATGTACGAGTTGGGTGCCCTGCGGGCGCTCGAAGAGGCGGTGGAGGGACTCGATCTCAATCACGCCTTCGCCTACGTGGGCGTGAGCGCGGGATCGTTCATCGCCGCCTGCCTCGCCAACGGGCTGACCACGACGCAGATGCTGCGCGCCGCGCTCAGCGACGAGCCGGGCGTGAACCCGCTGCGCCCCGAGATCTTCTTCACGCCGGCGTACGGCGAGCTGGTGCGGCGCGGCTTCAAGATCCCGCGGCTGGCGTTCGAGTCGATCGCCGAATTCGTGCGGCATCCCGGCACGCAGAGCGTCGGCTCGGCGATGAGCTATCTCATGCAGGCGCTTCCCGTGGGCGTGTTCGACAACGAGCCCATCCGCGCCTACATGGCCGAGATCTTCACGATGGAGGGGCGCACCGACGATTTCCGCCGGCTCGGACGCCGGCTCACCGTCGTGGCCGCCGATCTCGACTCGGGTTCGGCGATCCTCTTCGGCTCGCCCGAGTGGAATCACGTCCCGATCTCGACGGCCGTGCAGGCGAGCACGGCGGTGCCCGGCGTGTACCCGCCGGTGTGCATCGAGGGGCGCGAGTGCGTGGACGGCGTGCTGCTCAAGACGGTGCACGCGTCGGTGGCGCTCCAGCAGGGCGCCGAGCTGCTCTTCTGCATCAACCCGATCGTGCCCGTGGACGCCGCCGCGGCCGCGCGCGAGGGGCGCCTGCCCGAGGACGTCGTGGTGCAGGCGGGGCTTCCCGCCGTGCTCTCGCAGACCTTCCGCACGCTCATCCACTCGCGGCTGCGCGTGGGCTTCGCGCGCTACTCGGCGCGCTTCCCCGATGCCGACGTCGTGTTGCTCGAACCGGGCGCCGAGGAGCACCACCTGTTCTTCGCCAACGTGTTCAGCTTCCGCTCGCGCCGTCAGATCTGCCGCACGGGATACGACGCGACGCGGCGCACGCTGCGGCGCCGTTACGCCGAGCTGGAGCCGTTGCTGCGGTCGCACGGCTTCTCGCTGCGGCGCGACGTGCTGGAGGACCCGGACCGCGATCTCTGGTCGAGCGTCGGACTGCCGTCGGCGACGCCGCGGCGCCGCGAGCCGCGCAGCGTCACGGCCTCGCTCAGCCGCGTGCTCGATCGCCTCGAGGCGGAAGTGGCCGCTCGCTGAGCTTCCAGATGAACGTCCCCTGCACCTCGCGCGCGTCGCGGACGCTGAGCCCGCGATAGCCGTAGGGCGGCCGGCGAAGGTGGCGGAACAGCGACAGCAGCGGCCACCCGAGGGGCAGGTAGAAGGCGATCAGGTCGGCGTCGCGCAGGAACGCGACGAACCGGTTGCGGGCCGGCCGCCGGAAGTGGTCGCGCTCGTTCCGGATGAACGCGACCGGCCACCCCGTGGGCAGCACCCGCCGCAGGCGCCCGCGCGCCGACCACAGCGACCGGAGCAGCGAGCGCCAGTCGTACGGACGCTTGCCGTATTCGTCCACGAGCGCATCGAGATGGTCCTGCATGATGCGCCGCACACGGTGCGCCGCGCGGTCCAGCGTGTTGCGGTCGAGGTCGTCGTAGCGCGAGGCGCCCACGTCGCGCAGTACGGCGCGCATGTCCAGCGGATCGCCCACCACGAACGTCATGCGCGCCGGCAGGGCGAGATACCACATCCACGGGAAGACCAGCGCCAGGAGGCCGGCCGGCAGCGGCAGGAAGGGCACGTGGAAGAACCGCTGCATCACGCGGTCGAGCGGCGGCCACGTCACGTGGAATGGCATCACCCACTCGGCGTTCACGACGTACAGTGGGTAGACCGGCACGTCGTGCCGCGCCGCGAGCCGCACGAAGCTCGTGCGGAAGCGCTGGAGCTGGTAGCGGTGCTGAAAGCCCTTGCCGATGCCCGGCACGCCTTCGGGATAGTAGATCACCCGGTCGCCGCGCTCGAGCAGCCGCTCGAAGTTGTCGAACGTCATGTCCACGCCGCCGCCGCGCCGCCAGAGGTTGTCCACCCCGAACGGACGCATCCACCAGGCCAGCGTCAGCTCCTTCTCGAACACGGACCGGTATTTCGCGTCGGGTTGCAACCGTTCGCGCCGCCAGAGGGCGAAGTCGAGCACGATGGCATCGTACGGGAACGCCGTGCCGCTGTGGTTGGCCGCGATGATCGCCGGCCCGTGGGCCGGAAGCTTGTCGGCGCCGATGATCCGCGGCCGGAAGTAGTGGTCCGACAGCGGCGCGATCGCCGTGCGCAGCAGGTCCTTGCAGTACGCGAGGTCGAGCGGCTCGTAACAGCCGTTCTCCGCCTCGGGTGCCGTCGGCGCGGGCGTGAGCGTCGCCGTCATCGGATCATCCTCCCCGCCGGAAGGCGAGCAGTACGGCCGACGCGTACAGCGCGGCCCACAGCGGCCACGCGGCGCCGAACGCCATGAGGATCGCGCCCGCCACCAGACAGAATCCGGCGAGCAACGTCGCGCGCACCCCTTTGAGCGGGTTCTCCGGCGGCGGGCGCGTGCTCCGCTCCAGGACCCGCACGCCTTCGGTGACCAGCGACGGCAGCTTCACCGCGGCGTCCAGCAGGTCGGGCGCGCCGCGCAGCCCCTCGTGCACGAAACGGAACGGGCTGAACTGGTCGAGGAACACGCGGCGGATGTAGCGCCGCGACACCTCGGCCACGTCGAAGTCGGGGAGCAGCACGTGCCCCACGCCCTCGAACGTCACCAGCGCCTTCACCATCAGCACCAGCTCCACCGGGAAGTACATCCGGTACTCGGCGCCGCGCGTCACCGACTCGAGCACGAGCTGGGCCAGCGAGAACGAATCGAAGTTCGACGCCCGGTGCCAGCGCGCCGAGATCTCCGACACGTCGCGGCGGAAGCCCGCGGGGTCGCCGTCGCGGCCGGGCTCGGCCACCGCGGCGAGATACCGCGCCGCGTTCTCGTGGTCGCCGGTGACGAGCGAGTAGTAGTAGTACAGCAGCGCGCGCCGCAGATCGCTCTCGAACCTCCCCACCATGCCGAGGTCGATGAATCCGACCTTGGGGCCGGGCAGGATGAGCAGGTTGCCCGGATGGAGGTCGGCGTGGAAGAATCCGTCGCGGTACAGCATCCGGATGATGGACTCGGCGCCCAGATCCACCAGCCGCTCGCGCTCCTCGTGGGGAAGCCGCGTCGCCTCGGCGGAATCGGGACGGATGCCGTCCAGGTACTGCATGGTGAGCACGCGCAATCCGCTGCGGTGGCGGTCGATGGCCGGGAACACCACGTCCTTCAGGTCGTGAAAGTTGGCGGCGAAGCTCTCGGCGTTGTCGGCCTCGCGGCGCAGGTCCACCTCGCGCAGCGTGTATTCGCAGAATTCGTTGATGACGCGCTTGGGCTGGTAGCGCGGGATCACCGCCTGCAGCCCCGAGCCGAGAATGCGCAGCAACCGCGCGTCGCGCCTGAGCGTCTCGGCCACGCCCGGCTTCACGACCTTGATCACGACGTCCATCCCGTCGAGCGTCGTGGCACGGTGGATCTGCGCGATGGACGCCGAGCCGAGCGGCTCGGGGTCGATCCACGAGTAGAGCCGGTCCACCGGACGCTTGAGGTCGCGTTCGACCAGGGCCGTGAACTGTTCGAACGGGATCACCGGCAGCCGAGTGAGCAGCGACCGCAGCTCGCTGGTCACCGAGCGGGGGAGGATGTCCTCGCGCAGGCTCAGGATCTGGCCGAGCTTGATGTACGTGGGGCCCAGCAGCTCGAGGCGCTTGCGGAACTGCACCGGGAAGGGCGCGTCCACGAGGTCGCGCTCCAGGAACGGGCGCGCGGCGCCGCTCAGCGCCCACGCCACGTAGTACCGCGGGCCGCGCCGCTCGCCCCGCGCGCGTTGTTCGCGCGTCCAGGCGAGCAGGGCGCCGAAGAGCAGCCCCAGCAGGTGCCGGTTGGTGCTCATCGCGCGCCGCACGATTCCGGGCGGCGGGCGGATCGTCACGCGCTCCGCGCCCGGGGGTGGGGCCTCCGGGCGCGGCGGCCGGCGCGGCAGGGCCTGCGTGGTCACCGGTTGCGCCCCAGCTTCTCGTGGGCCGAGACCCACTCCAGCGACGAGATCGCCGCGGCGAGCGACAGCTCGCCGGCCAGCACGGTGGCGGCCACGATCTCGGCGAGCTTCATCACCATCCCCTCGCCGTCGCATCCCAGCATGCGCAGGCATTCGCGCTGCGTGGCGAGGTGCGTGCCGCCGCCGTGCGTCGCGACGATGAGCGACGGGATCGTGATCGAGAAGTAGAGCGACCCGTCGTGCGTCAGCTCGGCGTAGGTCGTCGCGGCCGCGCCCTCGGCCACGTTGGCCACGTCCTGCCCGGTGGCGATGAACATCGCCGTGATCGCGTTGGCCGAATGCAGGCCGTTGTTGTTCGCGCCGGAGAGCATCGCCCCGACGTTGGCCACGCCCCAGTGATACGTGAGCTGCTCCGGGTCCACGCGCAGGCTCTCGCGCAGCGCCTCGCGCGGGATCGTCGCCTCGGCCGTGACGCGTTTGCCGCGCGGGTGGAGCACGTTGACGTGCGACGGCTTCTTGTCGGTGGCGAAGTTGGACTCGAGGTACGCGCGGCGCACCGTGCGGTTGGTGGCCAGGATCCACTGGTAGGCGGCGTACGTCGCCTTGCCCACCATGTTCTGCCCGGCGGCGTCGCCGGTGGAGAAGTTGAATCGCAGGAAGGCGAACTTGTTGGACAGGTACGGCTCGATGCGCCGCAGCCGGGCCACGTGCGAGGTGGCCTCGGCCACCTTGCGGATGTCGTCCAGGTGCTCGTCTACCCAGACCAGGAAGTCCCGTGCTTCGCGCGCGGACTCGAACACGAACACGGGCGCGCGCTGCATGCCGCCGCCGCACACCGTGGTCTTCACGCCGCCGGAGAGGTTGAGGACCTTCATGCCGCGGCTGTACGACGCGACGAGCGAGCCCTCGGTGGTGGCGAGCGGGATCAGGAACTCGCCCTTGGCGTGTTCGCCGTCGATGCGGAGCGGACCCGCGATGCCGAGCGGGACCTGCGCGACGCCGGTGAAGTTCTCGATGTTTCCCTGGGCGATTTCCGGCGGCAGCGAGTAGACGGGGATGTGCTCGAGCCGCACGCCGGTGAAGGCGCGGACGAACTCCTGCCGTCGTCTGATCAACGTGGGCCCGTAGTCCGAGGGCTCGCCCTTCGCGTGGGGGATGTGCGAGGGGCCTGGCGCGGAATCGCGCGGCAGGATGTCGGCGACGCCGGGGTGGCCGCCCAGTGTGGATGGCGTTCCCATACGTCCCTCGTTGGTGGATACCGGAGGATCGTCCTGCCCCGGATCGGGAGGTATCGGGGGGCGGGCCGCGTGCTGTCGGCCCTTTCCTCACGGGCGGGTGAGCAATCGGGGAAGCGGCGTTTTCCCTGCGAAGATTCCCCGCGCCGAGCGGCTACGCGTTCGTTTGCGCCGAGTGGCGATGGAATGGTGGCGGAGAGCGACGCCGGCGGATTTAGCGTGGCAGCCGTACCGGCGGAGCGTCACCGGGGGCGCCTCGACCGGTCACTTCACATGCGTCGTGTTTCCACTCGCGGGGCGGCGTCAACCCTCAGGGGAGGCTACCGCCCATGTTGCTTTCTCGCTCGCGCCGCGTGCCGCTGGCCGCGGTGGCCATGGCGTTTCTCGTGCTGGTGGTGGACTGGGCGTGTCACGGCGACCGTCCGCTGGCGCCCGGCCCGACGTCCGGGCCCGCCGCGCTCGCACGCGCCTCGGCAGCAGCCAAGACGGACAGTGTGCGGATGCGGTACGTGTGCGCCGATCGGTTCCGGATTCGGAATCATGGAGATTCGGCGGTGAGTGCGCGGTGGCTCGTGGTCGGGACGAGCGATTCCGGGACCGTGCTGGTTCCCGGTCGGCCGGCGGGCGCGAAGTACTCCGAAGTATTTCTCGACGTGCCGGACGCGGGCACGGTGCGGTTGTTCGTGGGGGGCGTGCGTGTCGCGTCGGCGCGGAACCGGGGAAGGGAGTGCGACATGAAGGCGCTCGCCGTGCAGGTGGATCCGGGCGTGGTCGCCGTCGGGGTAGGCGGCGACACCGTGTACCCGGTGGGGAGCACCGTTTCGTATTCGTTCGCGGCGGCGCCGGGGTATACGCACGTGCTCGTGCTGCTCGACGACAGTCTCGTTCCCGCGACGGGGAGCGTGACGATGGGGCGGGGGCACGTGTTGTGGGCGGCGGCGGACGTGGACGTCGTGTTGCCGTCGGAGAGCGACGGGTGGGTGGTGGAGCTGCGGAGCCTGCTGACGGCGCCGGATCCGGTGGCGCGCTATCAGCAGATTCTCGACGACGCGGGTTTGCTGTTCGACGCGGTGGGACCGGCCTCGGCGAGCCGGCGGCTGCGGCTGGCGGGGCTCGTGGCGTACGATCTGATTCGCGATTCGGCGGCCATCGTGCGGGTGGACAGCGCGCTGGCGTTGCACGAGTTCGTGCTGGGCGGGGGCGAGTACGGGGGGACGGGGGGCGGCGTGACGATCGCGGACCGGGCGCCGGTGGGAGCGGTGCGGGATGTGGCGGTGGGCGCTCCGTGCACGCCGCAGCGGCAGCCGGAGGTGCCGGGGACGGCGGAGCCGACCAGGATTGTGTATGTGAATGGGATTTGGACGGGGTTCGACGCGGCAACGCGGACCGATGACCTACTCAAGTGCGCGATGATCCAAAACGGCCAGCTTCAATCTTCAAGGTATGAACTTACGAAGTTCTACAATCGCACATGGTCCACGCAGTTAGCGGATGACATTCGCGGTGACGTCTGGTGTGTGGCCTCCGGCATGCGATGGGGAGGTGTCTGGTCGACGCCATCACAGATCGCTGCATACGCGCTCTGCAAGGCTCATGCCGTCGTGCTTGCGGTGCACACTAACGACTACGTAGAGGCGGTCCGCGAATATGCCTCTGTGCTCTCCAGCTCCAGTGTAGTGGAGGAAGACGCCGACAGTCTGGCTCGATATCTCGCAAATCACCGTCATGAGGACGGCGAGCACATGATAGTCGTGGCGCACTCCCAGGGAAATCTCCTCATGCAACAGGCGCTGCAACTCTTGAAAGCGCGTGGCGAGTACATCCCTCGCCGCGACTCTCTGTGCATCGGCGTGGTGTCCATCGCCGCGCCCACGAGTTCGAAGTGGCAGCTTCCCGCCGACTATCTGGTAGGGCTGCAGGCCTCCGGCGATCTTCTGTCGTTGATTACGCAGCACAATCACTTCCCAACGATCGCCACACGGTATTCGGATTCCACGGCCGCCGAGGTCGCTCGGATCAAGGCGTTGATCGCGTCGGCACGCGACCGGAACGAGCGGCGCACACTGGCCGAAATCCTCGCGGTCACTCAATTCACGCGGGGGGAGCGGCTGCATTCCATTGACCGCACCTACCTTGGCGAGCAGCCGACGCGCGACGCGATCACGGGAGGCGTTACATACCTACACCGCCAGTGCACGATCGGACGGCTCGCGATTGCGCCGGAGTATGCTACGATCCGCGTGCAGTCGACGCTCCCGATTCAGGTGTCGGCCTGGAATCGCAATAGTACCGCCATGACACTAAATCGCGGCGTCGACTGGAACGTGCCCTCCCATCTCACGCTCTCCGCGAACGGACGCCGCGTGACCGCCACGGCGCCGGGTTCGGCGGATCTCCAGGCCGCGGTGTTCGATCGCGAGGCCGTCGCGACGATCGAGGTGCCTATGGAATCTCTGTCGGTGTCTGCGACACAGACATTTCACTCCGCGTGGAAGCATGTCGGCGGAGGCTATCCGTCGATCGACGGCGTCGAGCCGCCCGCCTGGGACGGCATTCCGTCCACGTGCACACAGACCAAGACCGTCGTGGGAATCGATCCGGCCGCCGGCACGCAAGCCGTCGGGTATTTCGACCAGCATTGCTGGTATTCCGCGACCGGCACGGTGGTGCCGCCAGACGGAATCAAGATCACGAGCTACTGGTGGCGCTGGTACGACGTGACCGGTTGGATGGGCGACGGCTCGACCAACCGGCTGACCACGTACTCCCCTCAGGACATGCCCGCCGACGAGCCAATTGCACCCTTTGCCGGGTGGGTTCGTCTTGAGGTATGGGGGATGAACGCCGACGGCATCCCGATCGCGAAGGGTTCCACGTGCATCATGCACTGCGGAGTGACTCCATGAGCCTCTTCCGGCTGGGTTTTGCGCTGCTGGTCGCCTCCGGTATCTCGGGCTGCGGGAGGAAGCACACCTCGTCGTACTCCCGTTCCGGCGACGATCCGCACGATACGGATTCGCTCTACTCGCTGTATCGTCGGATTCTTACCGACTCGGACCCGAAGCCTACGGCAGCGCAGATCGGTTGCAGTCTCGCACGACTCATGCAGCGGATTGGACCCGATGAGGCAGATCGCCGCTTTCAGGCCATGCGCGATACCGTCTACACCCGCGCGGAAGAAGCCAAGTGGCCCGCCATCGACCGGAAGCTCGCGCTCCACGAGTATCCGTTGGACGACAAGACCTGCGGCCCCGGCTTCGAGGGTCACTACGTCCCCGACACCACCGACCCGGCCATTAATCCCCGTCTGAAGCGGAAGCCCATCGAGAACTGAACCCCGCCCCCGGACCTCACGGTCCGGGGGCGCGGCGCCCACCTCGGTCAGTTCGCCCCCTCGGCGTTCGACAACTCCGCCTTCAACGCCGCCAGCTCCTGCCGCTGCAACACGGTCGGCGGGTACAACGTCCCCGAGAGCGCCCCGTTCCCGTTGAAGCTCCCGGCCAGCCCGTACGCCCGCCGCTGCAGCCGCATCGCGATCATCCGCGCGCGCCCCGTCAGCTTGTGCGTCAGCGCGTACGCCCGCCGCTGCACACCGAGCAGATCCACCAGAAACGCCTCGCGGTCGCGATACTGCGCCAGCGTGAGCGGCATCTTCGGATCGCCCGACACTTCCACGGTCTGCGTCGTGCTCGCCCCGTCGGCGGTCAGCGTCACGGTGTACCGCCCCGGCGATACGAACGGCCCGCGCGGCGCCAGCGTCCGCGGTGGACGCGGCAACGCCTCGAGATTGTAGCTCGCCGTGTCGGGGTCCGACGGCGGCGGCGTGTGCCGCAGGTCCCACACCACCCGGTGCACCACGCCCGCGCTTCCCGGCCCGCTCAGCGTCCGCACCACCTCGCCCTCGGAATTCGTGACCGTGATGGTCACCGAATCCGCCGCCCGGCCCAGCGAGTAGTCGAGGATCGCGCCGTCGGGCGGGTTCTCGCCCGCGTAGAAATCCTGCCCGCGATACGACAGGTCCTCCCAGTACTGGAAGATCGTCGCCGGCCGGATCGAGAACAGATGCACGGGATCGCCCGCGAGCTTGGACGACCACTCACCGATCGGCGTGCCGTCGTCCAGGATCCAGAGGCTCCGCCCGTGCGTCGCCACCACCACGTCGCCGGTCCGC
Organism: Gemmatimonadaceae bacterium; assembly: GCA_046706905.1. GTDB lineage: Bacteria > Gemmatimonadota > Gemmatimonadetes > Gemmatimonadales > Gemmatimonadaceae > JAGWRI01. The sequence continues at coordinate 9,578 of JBJKPA010000179.1, read as the reverse complement.
TGGTCGAACTGCACGTCCATGTACAGCGTGGTCGGGAGATTCGACGCCGGCTGCACCCAGTGGTCCCCGGCATCCGTTGAAACCCAGAGCGCGTGCTCGGTGCCCGCGAAGACGACGTTCGGGTGCCCGGGGTACACGTCCACCGTCCGCACCGAGCCGTCCTCCGGCAGGCCGGCCCAGATCGGCGTCCACGTCGCGCCGAAATCGGTGGTCCGGACGACGTACGGCTTGAAATCGCCGCGGCGGTGGTTGTCGAACGCCACGTACGCCGTGCCCGGCGCGCCCGCCACGGTCGCGATGCGGCTCACGTACGTCCCGTCGGGCACGCCGTGCGCGTTGTGCCCGACCTCGGTCCACGTCTGCCCGCCGTCCCGCGACAGCTGCACGTTGCCGTCGTCGGTCCCCACCCACAGGATCTCGGCGCTGGCCCGCGATTCCTCGATCGCCGAGATCGCGCTGAACGCCGACTGCCCGTCGTTGCGCGAATTCACGATCTTCGCGTCGCTCACGCCCATCACCTCGACCGTGTCGCGGTCGACCTGGCGCGTGAGATCCTCGGTCGCCTGCCAGGTGCGCCCCTGATCGTGCGTGATGAACAGCCGGTTGCCGCCGTAGTAGTACGTGCCCGGCGTGAATCGCGACGCCATGCCCGGCGTGATCCACTCGAACCGGTACGGCGGCTGGCCCGGCGGCGCCACCGGGTGGATGTCCGCCCGGTCGCCGGTGTAGGCGTCCACCCGCGTGAGATCCCCCTCCACCGCGTTGCTGTACACCCAGTGCCGGCCCAGCGGATCCACCGTGCCCGACACGCCGTCGTTGAACCCGATCTCGTGCCAGTCGCCGTCCGTGATGCCGAGATAGTGCCGAGTCGCGCTCGGCCCGAACCACGAGTGGTCGTCCTGCATGCCGCCGTAGATGTTGAACGGCGTGGCCTCGTCGAGCCCGATGCCGTAGAACTGCCCGATCGGGAGGTTGTTGATCCGGTTGTACGTCGCGCCCATGTCCCAGCTCTGGTACAGCCCGCCGTCGCCGACCAGATAGAAGTGGTTCGGGTTGCCGGGGTCGATCCACATCGCGTGGTAGTCGCCCTTGAGCCCCACGTCGTACGTCGGCTCGGTGGGCATCGTGCGCCAGTGCGCGCCCGCGTCGTCGCTGCGGTAGAACCACCGCGCCATCATGTACACCCGCGCGTCGTTGGTCGGGTCGACCATCAACGAACTGTAATACATGGGCCGGGGGTCGAGCGGATTCACGCGCTTCCAGCTGTTGCCGCCGTCGTCGGTGCGGTACACCCCGCCCTCCCGCGGCGCCTCGACCACCGCGTACACGCGCCGGCCGTTCTGCCGCGAGATCCCGAGCCCGATGCGCCCCACGTCGCCCTGCGGCAGCCCGCCGGCCAGCTTGTGCCAGGTCGCCCCGCCGTCGGTGGTGCGGTAGATCCCGCTGCCCGTGCCGCCGCCGTTGAAGCAGCAGGGCGTGCGCAGCCGCTGGTACATCGCCGCGTACAGCGTGCGCGCGTCGTTCGGGTCCATCACCAGGTCCACCGCGCCGGTCAGCGTGTCCACGTACAGGCTCTTCCGCCACGTGCGGCCGCCGTCGGTGGTCTTGTACACGCCCCGGTCGGGCGACGCCATCCACAGATTGCCCAGCGCCGCCACGTACGCCACGTTCGGGTTGCGCGGATCCACGACGATGCGCCCGATCGCCCGCGTCTCGGTGAGCCCGACGTGCGCCCACGTCGCGCCGGCGTCGGTGGAGCGGTACACGCCGTCGCCCCACGAGCTGGACTGCCGGTTGTTCTGCTCCCCCGTGCCCGCCCACAGCACCGCCGGATTCGACGGCGCGATCGCGATCACGCCGAACGTGCTCGTCGGCTCATGGTCGAAGATCGGCGTCCACGTCGTGCCGTGGTTGGTGGACTTCCAGATCCCGCCGGTGGCCGAGGCGACGTACACGGTGGACGGATCGTCGGGCAGCGCCTGCACGTCGTGCATGCGGCCGCCCATCACGGCGGGCCCGATCGAACGGAAGGTCAGCTCGCGGAACGGGCCGCCGGCCTGTTGCGCGAGCCCGGCGGCGGGAAGAAGCGCGAGCGCGGCGGCCACGCGCCACGCGGAAGCACGGGGAAGGGATGACATCGGGACACGCCTCGGGATGGCGGGGTGAGGGGGAACATTCTGGTATACGCTGCGGCCCATGTCCCGTCAACGCGCGGTGCGCGCGCCGTTCAGAATCCTTAGCTCCCGGCGGTGCCGCGCGTCCCTTAACGACCCGCGGGGGACCGTCGTCTGCCCGGTGGACGTCTTCGGGAGGTGGCGCATGCTGAAACCGTTCCGTTCCGCCGTCGCGACGCTGGCCTTCGTCGCCGTTTCGGGCTGCGTGTTCGTTCCGGCGCGCGCCGGCGTGGTGTACGTGCGCCGTGCCCCACCGGCGGCGCGCGTCGAGGTCGTCACCGCCCGGCCCGGCCGCCGCATGGTGTGGGTCGGCGGTTACTGGGCCTGGCACCGCGACGACTACCGCTGGATTCCGGGGCGCTGGGTGGCGATCCCCGACGGATATCACGATTGGGTGGCCGGCCGCTGGGACCACGACCGCCGGGGCTGGTTCTGGATCGAGGGGCACTGGCGCTGAGCGGGCACCGGGCGCCCGGGATTTCCATACAAACTTCAAGGAATCCCCGAGTAGGCGGCGATCGCGAATCGGGCGAACTTCCCTCTGCGTTCGCGGACGGGAATACCGCGAACGAAGCGATCCCGCGGGCCCCCGTTGGATCGCCGCGCGGCGGGAGTTCGACCCGACCACGCAGGTTGTGAGGTCGCTGGACACAACTGAGGCCCCGATCGCTAAGGGGCGCCTGATTCGGTCCCGTCCGATGAGGGGAAGAATGCCGGTCTGATCGCCTCGGCGAAGTTCTCACGAATGATCGTCGCGGTGATACCGAAACGACCGACCGGCACTCGCCAGCGGGAAATGAACCCTCGCCGGAGGCAGCAATGCCGACGGCGAGGGTTCACCGCATTCCGGCCGCCGGCCGCCGTCGCCGACCCACGAGGCGCGCGGCGCATCGCTGGCGGCGTCACCGCACCAAGCGCATTTTGGCGGCGTGGGGACCGTGGTCCCCGATGGTCGAGGGGCCCTATGCCGACGAAGCTCGTGATCGTGCCTGACCTGTCGCTGGTGGCCGGACGCGCGTGGGGCGTGCTGACCGGCGAGGAGCTGGTGGCCGCGATGGCGCGCACGCGGGACGCGCCGGACTTCCGCCCGCACTTCCGGCAGCTCGCCGACTTCCGCGGCGTCACCGAGTTCCACTTCCCGAACAACGTGATCCGGCGCATCGCCGCTTCGCCCGTGTATGCACTCGGCGCGCGGCGTGCGTTCGTCGTCGACACAGACGAGTCGTTCGGCCTGGCGCGGATGTACCAGATGTCGCAGGAGGATCCGGAGGACGCTCTGCGGATCTTCCGCGACCTCGACGAGGCCCTGGCCTGGCTCGACCTGACCGACGCGCGGACCCGGCTGCTCGAGATCATGGCGGGACTCCGTCCCGAGGCGTGACCGGACGCCCGGGGCGCGCGCCGGCGTCCGGATCAGGTCGTGGACGAGGAGCGCGACGCGAGCGCCTCGCGCAGCGTCGCCGCCAACCGGGCGCCCATGTACGGCTTGAGCAGCACGGCGTGGATGCCGTGCGCCCGCAGCACGCCGTCGTTGAGCGAGCCGCGATATCCGGTGGCCAGGATGATCGGGATGTCCGGCCGGATGAGGTGCATCTCGTCGGCGAGTTCCAGCCCCGACGCGTCGGGCATGGTGAGGTCGGTGATCACCGCGTCGAAGGACTCCGGCGACTCCCGGAAGGCGGCCAGCGCTTCCAGGGCGCTCACGAACCCGCGCACGTGGTAGCCCAGTTCGGTCAGGTAGAGCTGGCCGGCCTGCGCCAGCATCGGCTCGTCGTCCACGAACAGCAGGCGCTCGGCGTGCCCGCGCGTCACCGGGGCCCCGTCGTGCGGCGTGATGACCGGGACGCGGTCGTGTGCGGGGAGGAACACGCAGAACGTCGTGCCGAGTCCGAGGCCGCTCTGCACCGTCACGGCGCCGTCGTGTTGCTCGACGATGCCGTGCACGACGGCCAGCCCGAGTCCCGTGCCCTCTCCCGGCCGCTTGGTCGTGAAGAACGGCTCGAAGATCCGTTCCATCGTCCGGGCTTCCATGCCGTGGCCGGTGTCGGAGACGGTGATGCGCACGTAGGGCGCCGTGCCGAGCCGTGGGGCGTCCCGCCGCAGCTCCTCGTCGGGCACGACGACGTCGAGCGCCACGCGCAGCTCACCGCCCGTTTCCTCCATCGCCTGGCCGGCGTTCGTCATGAGGTTCACCAGCACCTGGCGCAACTGCGTGGAGTTCACCAGCACGGCCGGCATGTCGGGGGCGAAGGACGTCTCGATGCGGATGGACGGGGGCAGCGCGGCGCGCATGAGGCGCGCCGCCTCGGTCGCGATCGGGACGAGATCCTCGGGCCGCGATTCCTCGGCGTGCTGCTGGCTGAACGCGAGCACGCGCTCGATCAGCTCGCCGGCACGCTCCGACGCGCGCAGGGCGTCCTTGATGTGCCGGCGCGCCCGGTGGTCTTCGGGCAGCGTGAGCGCGGCGAGATCGATCATCCCCACGATGGCGGCGAGGATGTTGTTGAAGTCGTGCGCGATGCCACCCGCCAGGGTCCCGAGCGATTCCATCTTCTGGGCCTGGAACAGCTGCCGCTGCAGATGATCGGACTGTTCCTTCGCGACGCGGCGATCGGTGACGTCCTCGCCCACGCCCTCGACGTACTGGATGACGCCGTTGGCGTCGCGCACCACCTGCAGGCTCATCGCCACCCAGGCGGTCGAGCCGTCGCGGCGGCGCATCTCGACGTCGATGGTCGGAATCTGCCCCTCGGTCCGCAGCCGTTGCAGGACGTTCCGGCGCTGCTCCGGATCGGCGTAGATCTCGGTGACGTCGGTGACCTCCTGCATCAACTGTTCCGGCGAATCGTAGCCGAGCATCTTGGCGGTGGCGGGATTCGCCTCGGCGTACCGCCCCTCGGGTGTCGTGCGGAAGATCGCGTCGGGTGCGTTCTCGAAGATGCTGCGGTACTTGCCCTCGCTCTCACGCAGCGCGCGTACGATCTGCCGGTGTTCGCTGTCGGCGGCCGCCAGCACGAGGGCCGCGAAGACGGTGAATTCGAGGAACAGATTCAGCCACAGGACGCGGTCGGTCGCGGTCACGGCGAGCGAAGCGAACGGCCCCTGACCGTGTACCGTGCCCCACACACTGATCAGTCCGTAGGCCGCCGAGGTGGCCGCGGCGCCGATCGGGCCGAAGCGGACCGCCGCGAGCGCGATGAGCGGGAAGACGATCCAGCCGAGCGCCGGTCCGGCGTCGAGGGTGAGGGGATGCGTGAACAGGACCAGCGTCACCGCGGCGACGAGCACGGTCAGCGCGGTGAGCCTGGTGGCGCGCTTCGCCGCGCGGCCGCGCGGCCAGTGCCAGTGCGACGGCGCCGTGAGGACGAGTGGAACGCCGATCACCTGGCCGAGCGTGTTGGCCGACCACCAGAGGGTCCAGACCTGCCAGAAGTGGTGCGTGTGGAAGAGGTACTGTTGGCCGCCGGCGGCGATGGCGGCGGCGATCGGCTCGCCGATGAGGCTGGGCACGAGCGCCAGCGCGAACACTTCGCGCAGCCGATCGAGCCGCGGATGGACGCCGACGAGCCGGCGGATGATCAGGCCCGAAACGGCGGCGTCGACCAGCGCGGCGCCGGCGAAGAGCAGCGTCCCGCTCCACGGGCCCGGCGTGGTCGTGACGGCGAAGCTGGCCGCCAGCGCCACGGCGAAGATCGCCGGCCATTCGGCGGACGGGCGGCGCAGGAGCACGCCGAGCAGCAATCCCGCGGGCAGCCACAGGGCCGCGATGCCGGGCGGGGTGATGGAGAAGGCGAAACTCACCCACCTCGTCGCCGCGTAGGCGAGGCCGAACAGGATGAGGAGCCCGAGCGGACGGAGCCGCGATTCGCGCATGCTGGAGGAGGCCGGGAATGGTAGGGACCAGCCGCAACTCACGGAACCTGCAGGCCGCACCGACGAACGGATAGGGTGACGCGGAGCGGCCGGGTACGGCGAACGCCGGGCCGACGGGCGCTTGGCGCCCGCGACCCGGCGCGGGTAGGCATCCGGCACCGGAGGTCTAGTTGACCGTGATGACCTTGACCCCGGGCGTCGGCGAGGAGCCGCTCACGTAGCCGATCGCTCCCGGATTGCTCCGGACGAACGCCACTACCTCGTCGTCGGTGGACCGGCTGATCGGCGGCACGTCGCGGCCGGAGAAGATCTCCTGCTGCCAGTAGGTGTCGAGGCTCTGCACGGTGCGGTTGAGGATGGTCTTGGCGAACGCCGCGCGGGCCGCCGAGCCCTTGGCGGGCTCGACCGGCGTGGCGGCGGCGCCGCCCGGGAACGTGGACGACTGCTTGAGGAACAGGCGGGCCACCGCGTCGGACGACATCTCGGTGACGGGATTGGCGTTGTTGACGATGACCTTGAAGTCCTGCGCCTGGGCCGGGCGTACGGCGGCGATTCCGAGCAGGGCGACCGCCGCGAGCAGCACCTTCGACAGCCGCCGGACGAGCCTGGCCGGCGCCGCGCCGGTCGTGTGGTATCGAGACATGAATGGAATCCCCGGGTTAGAAGCTGATCGCGACGGAGGCGATCATGTAGTTGGCCTTGGACGCCGGCGCGACTCCCATGACGAACGGCGGACCGGTGGGCGGGATGAACGTCGGCACGTTGGTGTCGAACGAGTAGCCGCTCACGTGGTGCGCCTCGAGCTTGAACGCGAGGTTGGCGCTGGGCGCGTACGCGATGCTCCCGGCCAGCTCCTGGTTCTCCTTCAGGTACAGCGGTTGAACCGGCGCCCCGAAGTCGATGTACCGGCGCGTCTCCATGTACTGGCCGGCCAGCGTCACCTTGTCGGTGACCTTGATTCCGGCCATGCCGTACCAGGAGGTGTAGTCCGACTTGCTGGGCTTCTGACCCGAGAATTCGGTGAACTCCGCGCGCGTGAAGAAGTGCGTGAAGTCGCCGTCCAGCGAATAGAGCGTGGTATACTGGCGCGCATCGGGATTGCTCGTGCCGTACGCGGGCACCGGCTGGTAGCCGGTCACGAACGCGCCCGCGCGGAGGCCCTGGATGGGCGTGTCCAGCCAGAGCTGGGTGCCGAGCAGGTCTTCGAGCCGCGCGGAGAGGACGCCGACGCCGTTGTTGGACGGGAGCAGCACGTTGAGATCGGTGCCGCCGGCGAAGAAGTGCGTTTCGGCACCCCAGCCCTTGCCGAGGTCCCAGTTGCGGCTGACGACGACGCCGTCGATCGACTCGAGCGTCTCGCCGTACACGTCGGCGCCCACGCGGTAGAACGGCAGGAGCGTGCCGATGAAGCGCACCTCGTTGAAGATGCCGCGGGGCAGCGGATCGCGGCCGATCTTGAACGTCCAGTCGCCGGCCTTGTGCTGGTAGTACGCCCACACCGGGAAGATCGACGGCTCGACCGAATCCAGCGGGCTGGTGCCGAGCGCGCGGCTCAGCAGCTGCGTCACGAACTCGTCGTTGGGCGTGACGGCGTACCGGAACTGGAGCGCGAGGGCGCGGTAGTCGGTGGTGCCGTCCTTGTTGACGCCGAAGACCGGCAGGCCGTCCGACTTGCCGTATCCCCACACGAGCGAGCCGTGGAAGGAGAAGCGGTCGCTCAGGTCCTGCGCGTGCACGACGGCGGGCGCCGCGAGCGCGGCGGCGATGAGCATGAACTGGGTGATCCGGCGCACCTGGGTGTGCCTCATGGGTGAATCCTCGAAGAAATGGGAATGCCCGACGCGTCGCGTGAGCGATGACGACTCGGGGTCGCGTCGACTAGTGTCGTCACGCCGGTGCCGGCGCTTTAGCGCTCCGGCTCATCGGGCGCCGACCACGCGCCGGGCCCACTGCCGGGCCTGCGAGTAGCGAAGGGGCAGCTCGGCATCCACGCCGAGCTGCGAGGCCAGAATCAGCGCGTCGTCCCAGTCGCCCTCCTCGTACAGCGAGGCGAGGCGGAGATAGGGAACGTGCGGTCCGTCACGGTGCAGCAGCGCCGATTCGACGTCGGACGGAACGTGGATGCGATTCAGGAGATCGCTGGTGGTCATGCCGAGCATGCCGTCGAACGACGACAACAGGCCGGTGAGGAACATCGGGCGGGTGGCCCGCTCGGTGCCGGCGTCGGCGGCCATCATTTCGCAGAGGCGGCCGCGGGCGAGCGCGGCGACCACCGCATCCCGCTCCACGCCCGTGCTGCCCTCGATGAGCCCCGTGAGCACGAGCGTCAGCCACCGGTGAAGCGGCGCGCGGCCCACGCGGTCGATCGCGCCGCCCACGGAGTCGACGCGCAACCCGCCGATGGCCTGGGCGTTCACCGCCGCCACCAATCGCTCGGCGAGCGCGGGCTCGCTCTCCACGGCGGCCGCCAGCTCGGCATCGTCGACGCGCGAGTCGAACACCAGATTCATCAGCCGGGCCACGCGCGCCATCTCGACCGGCAGCTCGCGCCGCTTGACGATCTGCGGCCGGCTGAAGCAGACGCCCTGGAACAGGTCGATCCCGAGCGACCGGCAGCGCTCGGCCGCGGCCGCGTCGTCCACCCGCGACGCGAGGAGCTTCACGCCGTGTCCGCGGAGCCGGGCGACCAGGCGGCCCAGCGCGGCCGGTTCGTGCCGGGGCACGTCGAGGCGCACGATCTGGGCCATCCGGAGCAGCGCGTGGTGCGCGCCTTCGGCGGCGAACTCGCCCACGGCGAGCGTGAAGCCCCGTGCCCGGAGGTCCTGCAGCGCCGCGCTGGTCCCCGCGTCGAAGGGAACCGGTTCCCGGAGCTCGAGCGTCACCTGGGCGGGATCGAGGCGCGTGAACGCGCGGTCGATCAGCACGTCCTGCGACAGCGGAACGAAGGCCCGCGCGCCGCCGGTGAGCTGCCCGACGCTCGACGGCAGGAGCCCCGTCACCAGCGCCCGGCTCGCGATGGCCGCCCGCGTCCGCGACACCGCGGCCGCCGGCCGATACAGGATCTCGTACCCGGCGAGCTGCACGTGACGATCGAAGATCGGCTGCCGGGCGATGTAGGCGTTGAGTACGTGCGTCTTCATTGAAGTCCGCCTCGGGCGCGCCGTCTCACGACGCAATCCGCGTCGTGACCGGCGGCGCCGACGCGTCGAGCGCCGCGCCCACGGCGTCGAGCAGCGCGCGTCCGGTGAACGGCTTCTGCAGCACGGCCGACGGGCGCCCGTGACGGGCCCCGTACGCCCTGACCTCGGGGTACGCGGACGTGTACAGGATCCGCGCCTCGGGATGCCGCAGGAGCAGCCCGTCGACGAGCCACGCGCCCGGGGCGTGGGGCATGGCCACGTCGATCACGATCAGCGCGAGCTGGCCCCGACACGCGCTGGCCGCGGCGAGCGCCGCCGGCCCCCGCGGCGCGTCGAGCACCCGGTAGCCGCCCTGCTGCTGGATGTGCCGCGCCACCGCGCGGCACATCCT
>JBJKPA010000178.1:0-9483 GCA_046706905.1 Gemmatimonadaceae bacterium | reverse complement strand
GGCGTGGCCGGCGCGTGCACCGCCGGCGCGCACGCCGCCGCGGCCAGCAACCCCAGCAGACCGGCCGCCGCGCGGCCGGATGGAATGCGCAAACGCGTCATGAGACCACGTCGCTCGCGATGACGGTCCAGTCCTCCCGGCCGTGCTTGGTGCGGATCCAGCGGTCCATCAGCTCGGCCACCGCGGGGATCACGGTGAGCGAGCGTCCGGCGCCCTCGGCCGCCTCCATCATGAGCCGCGCGTCCTTGCGCGCCATGGCGAGGTTCCACGACGCGTGCTCGAATTCGCCCTCGAGCATCCGCCGGAGGCGGTCCGGCACCTGCGCGCCCGGGTTGAACCAGTCGAACATCATCGCCGCCTCGTCCGGCGGAATCTCGAGCGCCTTGGCGAGCGTGAGCGCGTCGGTGAGCCCGCCGATCACCGCCTCGAGGAACAGGTTGCCCAGCAGCTTGATCCCCGCCGCGCGCGTCACCTCGGGGCCGAGGTAGACCAGGCGCCCGGTCATCTTCGCCAACTCGGGCTCGAGCTTCGAGAACAGGAGATGGTCGCCCGACGCGAGCATGAACCCGCTCGCCTCGAGCGCGTTCTGCGGACCCATGAACACCGGGGCGTGCTGGAAGGCGATCCCCTGCTCTGTCCAGTGCGCCACGCGCTCGGCGGTGCGCGCCGGCGACGTGGTGCTGTGGTCCACGACCACGACGTCGGGCGCGAAGCCCGGCCGCGCCAGCGCGAGCACGTCGTCCACCGCCGCGTCCTCCGACAGGCAGAGGTGCACGCGGTCGGCGCCGCGCACGGCGTCGGCCGGATCGTCGAACGCCATCGCGCCGTCGGCTTCGAGCGCCTTCGCTTTCTCGCCCGAGCGATTCCAGACGTGCACGTCCTCGCCGCGGCGCCGCAACGCGCGCACGAACCCCGAGCCGAGCAGTCCCGTACCGAGCCAACCGATCATCCCCTGCCTCCAGGTCCGAAGTGAAAGGTCTGGGAGACAATCTGCGCCATCGAGCCGCGCGGGGGGAGTGGAACCGTCAGGGCCCGGCGCCGGCCAGCGCCCGGCGCCGGGCGCCGGCACGGTAGATGGCCCACCCGATGAGATTGGCGCCCACCACGACGACGATGATCTTCAGCGCGAAGCTGCCGGCGCTCGTCACGTTGATGATCGGGAACACGGCGAGGATGATGTAGACGACGGTCACGACGAATCCGGACGCCGCCGCGAGCCGCAGCCAGAGCGGCGCGCGGTCGAACATGCGGAGGCCGGCGAGCGGCAGCGCGAACATCACCAGATAGCACACGGCGTAGAGAATGCCCGCCGCGTTGTCGAGCAGCTGGAACGCCTCCTGCAGCCCCACGCCCACCAGGCTCAGCGCGCCGAACACGAGCGTCACCGCGCCGAGGAAGAGAATGGAGTTGAGCGGCGTGCGGTACTTCGGGTGCAGGCGCGTGAACCACTTCGGGAGCAGGCCGTCCCACCCGGCGACCATCGGGAGCCGCGCCGTGCCGGCGAACAGCAGGTTCACGTTCGCCGTGTGGCGCACGAGCAGGAGCAGCGTCAGCACCGGCACGATGTACACCGCCCAGCCGTACGACCGCAGGCCGTAGGTCAGCGCCTGCGGGATGGGCGCGATGAGATCGATCTTGCCGGCCGGCGTGGCGGCCAGCACGGCGCTCGTCCCGAGGATGAACATGAGGGCGATGATCGGCGTGGCGATCACGACCGACCGGCCGATGGCCTTGGCGGGATTCTTCGTCTCGCCGGCGAGGATCGCCACGTACTCGAACCCGGTGAGCGCGCCGAGCGCCATCTTGCTGAAGATGTTGATCGAGATGAGGTTCGCCTTGGGCACCGCGGCGGCGAACGGATGGTGGTCGGCCACCGTGTGGTGCGCGAAGGCGATGATCGGCATCAGGATGAGCGCCGCGAAGGTGAGCAGGTGTGCCAGCCCGCCCGCGTCGTGCACCCACTTGCCGATCTTGAGCCCGTACAGCGAGACCAGGATGATCATCGCGACCACGAACCCGGTGACGGCGCCGTCGTACCACTTGTTGCCGGCCAGGTGCGTGCCGGCCGGCCCCAGCACGTACGTGAAGGTATCGGCGATCACGACGCCGTAGCTCGACAGCAGGATCAGCGCGAACACCCACAGGTTCCAGGCGACGAGGAACCCCATCCCGTCGTTGAACCCGATCTTGGCCCACTGGTAGAGGCCGCCCTCGAGCGGCATGAGCCGGTTCAGGTAGATCACCACCGCGGCCTGCGGCAGGTAGAAGGTCGCCATGGCCAGCAGCCAGTACACGATCTGGGCGTGGCCGAGCATCGCCGCCGTGCCCACCCACTGGGCGCCGACGATGAACATGACCTGGGTGAGCACCAGGTCGGTCAGGCGCAGCTCGCGCTTCAGCTCGGTGCTGTGCGACGCGACGGCGGCGACCTCGGCCGCTTCGCGGGCGCGGGCGTCTTCGGACATGCGGAGGCTCCCGGGGGTTCGGGCCGTCGGGCAGGCGGACGGCGCAGAGCGAACTTGCGTCCGGGGAGCGAAAGGTCAATACCGGGGGCTCTTCTCTCCGCTGAAGACCGAAGTCCGAGGTCCGGCATCAGCGGTTGCGCGAGCACCTCGAGCAACCGACGATCCCGGACCCCGGACCTCAGACCCCAGCCGTCAGCGCACTACCCGCCGCACACCGCCTGCTGCATCGCCTTCGGCACGGCAACGGCGGTGATGCCGTTCTGCTTGAGCACGGCGTTGAACGCCGGCACGTCCTTGTTGACCACGGCGTTCCACCGCGTCACGGCGGTGGCCAGCTGGTGGCACGCCGCGGTGAACGATGCCCGCTGCGGCGCGTTCGGGGCGAAGTCGCCCGGATCGAGCGTGCTGAGCACGCGGATCAGCGAGCCGTTGGCGGCGCGGAAATCCTCCGGCGGCGCGCCGAATCCGAAGCGCCCGAACCCGCCGAATCCGCGCCCGCGCCCGCCTGCCGCGCCGCCCGCGCTGTCGATCTGCGCGTCGAGCGTCTTGGCGGCGATCGCCACCGCCTCGGGCGCGCCGGCGGCCGCCTTCTCCACCGCCGTCTTGAGATCGGACGCCTGCTGGGCGCCGTCGTACGCCATGCGCGCGCCGTCATAGGCCTTCATTTCCAGCGCGTGCTGCGCCTCGAGGTCGCCCATCGAGGCCGGCGAGCGCGGATCGTTCCGGATGCTCGCCGTCTGCGTGTAGGTCCGGCCGTCCACCGTGAGCTTGAACGTGTACGTGCCGGGGAGCGCCAGCGGCCCGAGCGGCGACGCCGGCGTGAGCCCCGGGTTGGCGTTGATGTCGTACGAGTGCGAGTACGCCGGCGGATCGTCGTAGCGCAGATCCCAGTTCATGCGGTTGAGCCCGACGTTCGTGGGCAGCGGCTCCGGCGTGGCCAGCCAGAAGTTCGGCTCCGGCGGATACTCCACCTCGGGCACCGGCGAGACCGGCGCGCTGGAGTAGTGGCGCACCACGTGGCCGCTGGCGTCGAGCACGTCGAGCGTGACGTCGCCCCGGGGCCTGGCGGCCAGCGAGTAGTACACGAGCACGCCGTTGGGCGCATTCAGCGAATGCGGCACCTCGGGCGGGAACGGCGTGTCCTGGTTCACGTTGCGGCGCACGCGGATCGCGTTGCCGGGCTTGAACAGGTGGGCCGTCTGCTCGGCGATCTCCGGCGTCATCTGCCGCAGCGGCGAGATGTCGTCCAGGATCCAGATCCCGCGGCCGTAGGTGCCGACCACGAGGTCGTTCCCCTTGATCACGGCGTCACGGTACGACGTCGTGGGCAGGTTGAGCTGCAGCGACTGCCACCGGTCGCCGTCGTCGAACGAGACGTACATCCCGCTCTCGGTGCCCGCGAACAGCAGTCCGGGCTTCTCGGTGTCGTTGCGGATCACGCGGGCGAAACTTCCCGACGCCTGGCCGGTGGGCAGCCCGTTCACGATCTCGGTCCAGGTCTTCCCGTAGTCGCGCGTGCGGTAGAAGTGCGGCGCGTAGTCGCCCACCGTGTGGCCGTCCACGGCCACGTACGCCTCGGCGGGGTTGCTGTGCGACGCGTCGATCGCCGAGATGTCGGCGTGAAGCGAATCGGGCACGTCCGGGATGCTGACGTCCTCCCACGTCTTGCCGTCGTCGCGCGTGAGCTTGATGAGGCCGTTGTTGGTGCCCACCCAGATCACGCCCGCCTTCGCGGTCGAGGGCGAGATGGACTCGATCGAGCCGCCCGGCGGCGGACCGCCGGCGCCACGCCCGCGGCCGCGGCCGCGCGCCTCGTTCTCCGGCGGGGGCGTCACCCCCTTGGGATAGCCGAGGTCGGGACTCATCCGCGTCCAGTGCGCGCCCCCGTCGGTGGTCGCCATGAGGTACTGGAAGCCGACCATCAGGCGGTGCTGGTTCCACGGCGTCCAGACCAGCGGATTGGTGGACGTGGAGCGGAGGTGCAGGTTCGGATCGAGGCTCGGGCTGAGGTTGATGGTCTGTTCGCTGGGATAGGCGATGCGGATGACGCCCGAGCCGCTGGCGTACACCATGTTCGGGTTGAGCGGATCGGCGGTGATCGAGCCCCACTCCCAGCCGCCCACCGGGTTCCAGTCGAGCGGCGTGATCTCGCCGAAGTTGCCGCGGCTGCGCACGCGGATCGCGCCTGCGTCCTGCTGCGGCGCGTAGATCCAGAACGGATACGAGTTGTCCACCGACAGGTGGTAGACCTGCTCGGTGGACTGGTTGTACCACTCGCTCCAGGTGTGGCCGCCGTCGAGCGTGACGGTGGCGCCCTGGTCCATGCCGAGCAGCATGCGCTGGCCGTTGGTCGGGTCGATCCACAGCTGCTGCGGATCGTCGCCGCCCGGCGCGCCCTTGAACCCGGTGAACGTGTTGCCGCCGTCGTGCGACACGTAGCTCGACGTGTTGATCGTGTACACGATGTCCGGGTTCTCCGAATTCACGTACACGCCGCAGTTGTAGCCGCCCTGGCCGTTGCGGATGCGCGGATCCTGGGCGTCCATCTGGCGCCAGGTGGCGCCGCCGTCGTCGGACCGGTAGAGCCCGAAGTTGCCGATGATGAACATCCGCTGGCCGTCGGTGTGGTTCGCGACGGCGACCGAGGTGCGTCCGCTCAGATCGGGAAGTCCGTGCCCGGAGATCTCGGTCCAGGTGAGCCCCTCGTCGGTGGACTTGAAGAGGTGCGTGCCGTTCGGGCCGCCGAACGCGCCACGCGCCGCCGAGCCGGGCTCGACGTAGTGCTCATCGGTCGTGGCCAGGATCACGCTCGGCTTGTCGTGCGCGTAGGCGAGCTTCACGGCGCCCGTCTCGTCGTTCACGAACAGCGTCCGGGTCCAGGTCTTCCCGCCATCGGTCGAGCGGAAGACGCCGCGCTGGTCGCTCTTCTCGTGGATGTTCCCCTGCGCGGCGACCATCACGAGGTCCGGGTCGGCCGGATCCACGATGATCGACGGGATCTGCTTGGTGGCGTCGAGCCCCATGTGCGCCCACGTCTTCCCGGCGTCGGTGGACTTCCAGACGCCGTTCCCCTCGTTGATCGCGCCGCCGGTGATGATGTCGCCGGTGCCGATGTAGATGACGTTCGTGTCCGACGGGGCGACCTCGATCGCGCCTACCGATGAGACCGACTTCACCGAGTCGAAGATCTCCGTCCAGGTGATCCCGGCGTTGGTGGTCTTCCAGGCGCCACCGGCCGGCGAGCCGAAGTAGAACACGCCGGGCTCGCCGATCGCGCCCGTGACCGACGCCACGCGCCCCGCGCGCAGCGGGCCGACGTTGCGCCAGACGAGGCCGGCCAGCATGTCGGGCCGCACCGGCGGGTGGGCCGGCGGACGGGCACCGATGGTGAGGAGCGCGACCGCGGCGAGCCCCAGGCTCGTCCACGAACGATTCGAGAAGACACGCATCGACATGATGGGATGACCCCCGTACGGGTGAGCTTTGTGAGTCAAGCTTATGCGCGGTACACGGAGCGGGACAGGCCACCCCTCGGACCGCGCGTTCAGTTATTGCAAAAATCCCCCGGGGCGCCCGCCGCCCGCGTCCCGCCGGTCGCCCCGCCCCACGATCGCCACCGCCGCCAGATCGCCCGTCACGTTGAGCAACGTCGCGAACAGGTCGGGCAACGCGTCGATCGCGATGAGGATGCCGATCCCCTCCACCGGCAGCCCGATCCCCAGGAACAGCGGGGCCAGCATGATGAACGACCCGCGCGGCACGCCCGGCGCCACGAAGGCGAGGAACACCGCGGCCAGCGCCACCGTGAGGAGTTGCGGCCCGTGCACCGGAATCCCGTAGAACCACCCCACGAACAGCGCGCCGATGGGCCACGACACCGGCGCCGCCACGTGGAAGGTGGACACCGCCAGCGGGAGCACGAACCCGCTCACCCGGTTCGGGATGTCCAGCGATTCCTCGGCGCTCTGCACCAGCGCCGGCAGCGTGGCGATGGACGACGACGTGCTGAAGGCGATGAGCTGCGGGGGGATGGCCGCGCGCGCGAACCGCCGGAGCGGGATCCCGCCCCAGCCCGCCGCCACCGGGTAGAGCAGCAGCACGATCACCAGGCAGACGCCGGAATACGCGACGAGGAAGAAGCCGATCGCGCCCGCGAACGCGCCGCCCGCGTGCACCGCGATCGGCAGCACGAGCGCGAACACCCCCACCGGTGCGGCGAGCACCACCCATCGCACCATGGTCAGCATCGCCGCGCCGATCGCCTGGAAGCCGGCCACCACGGTGCCCCGCGACGGCGCCGGCGTCCGCGCCACGGCCAGCGCGAACAGCAGCGTGAACACGATCAGCCCCAGCATGTCGCCGTGCACCGCGGCGGCCACCGGGTTGCTCGGCACGAGCGAGACGAGCCAGGCGCCCAGCGACTGCCCGTGGGCGCCCGGGAGCTGGCTCGCCGCCTCCACCGCCCCCGCCGGCAGCGGCGGCCGCACGGGGAGCGGCGGCATGAACCGGAAGATCGCCATCCCCATCGGCGTCGCGACCGCCGCGACCGCGGCGAGGAGGATCACGAACACCGTCAGCGTCCGCCGGCCCAGCCGGCCCACGGCGCGCGCGTCGGCGCCCGAGGCCACACCGGTGATCAGCAGCGAGACGACGAGCGGGATCACCGTCATCCGGATGGCGTTCACCCAGAGCGTGCCGACGGGCGCGATCGCGTCGGCGGCGTGGACGAGCGCCGCGTTCCCGGTGGCGGCAATGACCAGCCCGCCGGCGAGGCCCGCGCCGAGCGAGACGAGCACGCGCGTGCTCTCGGACACGGGCGCCGCGGCTACCGGGGATCCACGTGGAACACCGTCTCCATCCCCGAGGCGATGTGCTCGGCGATGTGGCAGTGCATCAGCCAGTTACCCGGGTTGGACGCATCGATGAGCAGGTCCACCGTGGACCCCACGGGGATGATCACGGTGTCCTCCCAGCTCATGTTCTGCGTCGGCACGCCGTCACGGTCCAGGACGAGCATGCGCTGCCCGTGCAGGTGGATCGGATGCTGCATGGGATGGAACGAGAACGGATCGTTGTGGATGCGGAGCTTGACCACGGACCCCTGCTTGACGTGCCAGTTGATGTCCATGTTCTCGCGGCCCGTCGCGTCGTCGCGGATGATCCAGGTCAGCTCCTTGCCCGTGGAGAGCCAGTTCATGAGCGGCATGCCGTCCATCCATTCCACGGGCTGGAAGTAGGCCGTGTCCACGTTCATGAACTGGATCGTGCCCAACGGCAGGCTGCCCGGGCGGATCGTGAGCGTGAACGTCTTGTCGGGCGGGCGGGCGAAGTACTTCCGGTAGTGGGCGATGTCCTGCACCACCGCCGCGTTGGTCCGCAGCGTGGCGAACTGCGCCCCGTAGTCGGGTGAGGCGGGCGTGGAATCCACCGTGACGATGCCGAGGGTGTCGATCTCCTGGTGGAATTCGCCCTCGGAGTGGTACATGGCCTGCACGGCGTTGACGAGTGCGTAGCGCCCGGGCTTCGGGAATCGCACCTCCACCACGTACCGCTGCGCCACGCCGAGCACCACGCTGGGCACCATCTGCTCGCGCTCGAACCGGCTCAGGTCGCCGGCCAGGAGTTTGATCGGCGCCCCGCTGAACGAAAGGTTGTAGGTGCGCGAGCTGGACGAGTTCGTGAACGCGAACCGCACCACCGCGCCCTGGTGCACGGTGAGCCGGTAGCGCTGCTCGCCGTTGGTCAGCAGCACGTTCCCCAGCCGCCCCATGAGCGCGAAGTCCGGCGTGTATTTGCCGAACGGAATCAGCGTGTCGGCGTTGATCAGCAGGTCGTCGAACATCAGCGCCTGCTCGTCGTTGGCCGGCGAGTAGTAGTCGGGGTCGGGGGAGTCCACGATCATGTTGCCGAACAGCCCCATCGCCTGCTCGATGTAGGTGCTGACGTGCGGGTGGTACCAGTACACGCCGGCGTCGGGGAAGTGGACCTTGTAGGTGAAGCCGCCGCCGACCGCCACCGGCTGCTGCGTCACGCCGGGCACGCCGTCGTAGCGGTTGTCCAGGCGCACGCCGTGCCAGTGCACGGTGCTCGGCAGGTCGATGTGGTTGTGGAAGCGGACGATGATCGTGGCATTCTGCGGCACGCGGATGAGCGGCCCCGGCGACTCGCCGTTGTAGCCGTACATGACGTACGTGCGTCCCTCGATGGTCCGGCGCAGGAGCATGGCCGTGAGGTCGAGCGTGTCGCCGTCGTTCATGCGCACGACCTGCGAGCGCTTCGCCATCGGCAGCGTCGCGGGGTCCACGCCCTCGCCGGGCAGGAACGGCGTGATCGGCGGCACGAGCCCCCGCAGGGCGCCGAACATCGGCATCCCCCTGGGCATCGGGATCGGCATCGCCATGTGCATCCCGGTGTCGGCGCCCATCTTCATGCCCGCCATGCCGCCCCGCCCGGTGTCCGGCTTCGTCTTCATGCCGGCCATTCCGGTGTCGACGGGAGGCCGCCGTTGCGCCGCGGCCGGAGCGGCCAGCAGGGCCAGGGCCAGCGCCCCCGCCGCGATCCGGACCTTTATCATCTACTAATACACCCCGCGGAAGAACGCGTCATGCGTGAGGAAGTTCTCCAGCCAGCCGCTGGGCGACGTGCCGTGCAGCACGATCGGCCCGTGGTGGGCGTCGGGGGTCGCGCTCGCCTCGGCCGTGATCACGAACAGGAACTTGTTCATGGCCGTCGTACCGACCACCGTCGTGCCGTTCTTCACCTGCCCCAGCCGCTGCCACGTCGTGAGGTCGGGCGTCACCGCCCAGGCCACGTACGCCGTGTACGCGCCCAGCGACGACGGCGCCGGCATGCCCCTGATCGTCACGCGGGCATCGTAGCGGTCGATGCCGTCCACCGTCACCGCGACGCCGAACGGCGACGCGGCGTAGAACAGCCGCGCCTGCCCGGTGGCCGTCCGCGTGCGCGGCGTATTGAACAGCGGGATGTCGTACGGTCCCTCGCGGGCGAACGCCGAGAC
>JBJKPA010000177.1:0-3068 GCA_046706905.1 Gemmatimonadaceae bacterium | reverse complement strand
GCAGATCCGACTTCATGGCGGTGATGTACGCCTTCGACTTCGTGTTCGCGAACTTCGGGATCGCGATCGCGGCCAGGATGCCGATGATCACGACGACGATCAGAAGCTCGATCAGCGTAAAGCCCTTCCGGGGGGTCCGCATGGTGCTACCTCCAGCATTGAGATGGTATGAATGCGCATTAAAGGAGAGACCATGCGCAGGTGACCTGCCGCCTACGGAACCCCACTATGGCAAGGCTAGTGCCGGTTCCGGGCCATCGGCGTTCTCGTTGCACCACAACATGTTGAGATTGTATTTAGACCAACACAAAGATCCCTTAATGGCGGGGTGCAACCCTCCCGCCGCAGGATGCCATGCCCCCCTACGCGAACTGGGCCGCGATCCGGGCCGTCTGGACGTGCAGATCCACCGTCAGATCGAGGTCCCGGCCGTACCCTCCGGCGACCGTCACGGCCACCGGGAGTCCCACCTCCCGGCACTGCTGGAGCACCAGCACGTCGCGGCGGGCCAGCCCGTCCGCGGTGAGCCCCAGACGCCCCAGCCGGTCGTTCTCGTGGGCGTCGGCGCCGGCCAGGTACACCACCAGGTCGGGACGCGCGCGCGATAGCACCCCCGGCAGCTCGGCGGCCAGCCGCTCCAGGTAGGCGTCGTCCCCGGTCCCGTCCTCCAGCTCCACGTCCAGGTCGCCCGCCACCTTGTGGAACGGATAGTTCCGCCGCCCGTGCATGCTGAACGTGAACACCGACGGGTCGCCGGCGAACACCGCGTGGGTCCCGTTGCCCTGGTGCACGTCCAGATCCACGATCGCCGCCCGCGCGATCCGGCCGGCCGCCTGCAGCCGCCGCACCGCCACCGCCACGTCGTTGAACACGCAGAACCCCTCGCCGTGGTCTGGGAACGCGTGGTGCGTGCCCCCGGCCAGGTTCATGCCGATCCCCGCGTCCAGCGCCCGCTCGGTGGCCTCGCAGGTGCCGCCCGTGGCACGGTACGACCGCTCGACCAGCGCCGGCGACCAGGGGAATCCCACCCGGCGTATCTCCGCCGGCTCCAGCGTGCCCGAGGCGAACCGCCGGACGTAGTCCGCCGTGTGCACGCGCAGGAGATCCTCGTCCGAGACGCGCTCGGGGTCGTGCAGCGCCCCCGGCGCCACGATCCCCCGGTCGAGCACCGCGCGGCGCAGCCGCTCGTACTTGTCGATCGGGAACCGGTGCCCCGCGGGCAGCGGAAAGACGTACCGGGCGCTGGACCAGGCGTGCAGCTTCGCGTACCGGGGCGCCCGCGGGGCCCCCCCGCCTCCTCAGCCTCCGCGCCGGCCCAGCGTCACGGTGAGGGTGAGCCGCTGCCCGTCCCGCAGCACGACCACCTGCACCACGTCGCCCGGCTTGTGCGCGTACAGCGCCGCCGAATACGTCTCGAGGTCGGTCACCGCCACTCCGCCGAACTCGACCACCACGTCCCCCGCCTTGAGCCCGCCCTTGTCGGCCGGACTGCCGGCCGTGATCCCCGTCAGCCGCTCGCCCTTCACGTCGCCGGCCGCCATGTCGGGGATCGACCCGAAGTACACGTCCGTCCCCGAGCTCGACGCGACGGTCGGCTTGGACGGCACGCGGAAGAAGCTGATCCGCGCCGGCCGGTCGGCCACGTCCCGGATCACCCGCTCGGCGATGTCCACCACCGTCGCCTCGCCGCCGGCGTTGATCTTGTCCACGTCGTCGGTGGCCCGGTGATAGTCCTCGTGCAGGTCGGTGAAGAAGTGCAGCACGGGGATGTCCTTGGCGTAGAACGACGACTGGTCCGACGGCCCGAAGCCGTCCACCTGGCCGTGGATGTCCAGCCGGCCGGCGTTGGCCGTGTCGAGCATGCCCGGGAATTCCTTGCCCGTGGCCACGCCGTACACGATCAGCCGGCGGTTCCGGAGACGGCCCACCATGTCGAAGTTCACCATCGCGTCGATGCTGTCGAGCGCGATCGGGCTGTGCTCCACGAACCACGCCGAGCCCAGCAGTCCCTCCTCCTCGGCGCTGAAGTTGATGAACAGCAGCGACCGCCGGGTGGGCGCGGCGCGGAAGATCCGCGCCAGCTCCATCACCGCCGCGGTGCCCGAGGCGTTGTCGTCGGCCCCGTTGCGGATCGCGTCGCCGGCCTGCGGGTCGAGCGCCCCCTCGGTGGAGCGCCCCAGGTGGTCGAAGTGCGCGCCGATGACCACGTACTGGTTGCGCAGCGCGGGATCGGTGCCGGCCAGCATCGCCACGACGTTCTGCGTGGGCAGTGCCTCGGGATGTCCGGCGTGCGCCGAGGCCGCGGGGCGTGCCACGAACGGCTGGAAGTACGACGTCGGCGTCATGGCGGCGAGTCCGAGCGCGCGATAGCGCCGCGCGATGTACGCCGCCGCGCTGTCGTTGCCGGGGGTGCCGGCGCGCCGGCCTTCCAGCCGGTCACTGGCCAGGTACGCGATGTCGGTGCGGATGCGCAGGGAGTCGGGGGTCGAAACCGGAACCGGGGCCGCGGCGAGGGCGGGTGCCGGGGTTTGGCACGCCGGCAGGGCCAGCGTCGCCACCAGAGCGGGAACGAGGAGTCGCATGGTCGGCGGAGTGGTTGGGGGAGGTTGTCTCCAAGTCTAGCCGGGCGTCCGAGCCGGAACCAGCAAAGGGCGGGCGTGCGGCTGGCGGCCGTGCACCGGAGTTCCGTAATTTTCGGCGACCTCTCGCGCCCGACGCCGGGCAGACCGCCTCGCCATGGATCATTCGCCCACATTTGCACGCTTCTTCGCTCGTCTGGTCGGCCTCCTGATCCACGAGCCGACCAACGTGGACGAACAGAAAATGGTGCTCCGGGCGGCCGTGGCGATCGGGCGCCAGGGCGCGGTGCACTTGGTGGTGGACGACGACCGCCTGCTCGCTGACGGCGAGCCCCTCCTGCGTGTCCTCCCCGGCGTGCCCGACGTGGTCGAGCGCATGCGGGCCGCGGGGCTGTCCGAGATCAGCTTCCCGGCGGCGCCGGGGCCGGGCGCCGTGCTGGAACGGGCGCGCGAGCTGGCCACGGGGTCGGCGGCGACGCCCGGGGCCGC
>JBJKPA010000176.1:0-52272 GCA_046706905.1 Gemmatimonadaceae bacterium | reverse complement strand
AGCTGGATCTGCCGCCGGCCGCGGTACGCGCCCACGTCGCCGATGACCTGGACCACGCGCCCGCGCTCGGCGCCTTCCGCCCACGGCAGCTTGTCCGCCCAGATCGGGGCGGAGTCCACGCGCCCCGTCGCGTTGCCGAACGTCAGCACGACGTACGGCTCGCCCGAGGCCTGTTTCCGTTCGGCGCGCTCGAGCACCATCAGCTCGTGCTGGATGCGCTGCCCGACGGCGAGTTGCGTCAGATCGAGAATCGGCATGACCACAGCATGGCGGGGGCGTCCGGTGAATGCCACATCAAATCATTGCTAGGAAACGTAGACGATGTCGCCGTCGTCGTTGATCCCGAGCTCGTGGATCGCACCGCACACGCCGCAGGTCTTGTTCGCGAGCCAGGTCACGTTGAGGCTCTTGCGCAGCTCCTCGCTCGCCGGCTTCACGCTCAGCTTCTTGTAATTGTATTCGCCACAGACCTCGCAGGCGTGCGCCCGCGCGATGCGCTCGGCGCGATCCTTCGTGATTCCGGCCACTCATTTCTCCGTCGAAGAGGGCCCTTTCTGGAGCATCTGCCGCAACCCGCCCAGCGCGCTCAGCACGCCGGAGGCCTCGGACGGCAGAAACAGCGTCGTGCCCTTGCCCTCGGTGAGTCTGGGCAGCGCTTCGAGGTATTTCAGCCCCAACAGGTACGTCGCCGCCTGCCCGTCGGGCAGCGCGGCCGCGATCCGGCGCAGGGTCTCCGCCTCCGCGTCGGCCATCGCCAGCCGCGCCTGCGCCAGTCCCTGCGCGCGCAGGATGGCCGCCTCCTTCTCGCCCTCGGCCTTCCGCATCTGGGATTCGCGCGACCCCTCGGCTTCCAGGATCTGCGCCCGCTTGCTCGCTTCCGCCTGGGTGACCGCCGCACGGCGTTCGCGCTCGGCCCGCATCTGCAGTTCCATCGACTGCTGGATGTCGCGCGGCGGCTCGATTGCCTGCAGCTCCACGCGCGTGACGTCCACGCCCCACCCGATCGACGCCTCCTCTATCACTTCCCGCATCCGCTTGTTGATCTGGTCGCGGCTCGCCAGCGTCTGATCCAGCTCCATTTCGCCCACGATGTTGCGCAGCGTTGTGCGGGTCAGCGTTTCCAGCGCGTACGGCAGGTTCTGCACCGCGTACGTGGCCTTCTGTGGATCGGCGATCCGGTAGTACAGCACCGCATCGATGTCGATCGTCACGTTGTCCTTCGTAATGACCGGCTGGCTCGGGAAGTTCAGCACCTGCTCCCGCAGGTCGATCCGCGGCGTGGAGCGCGACGCGATGCGCTTCTGTCCGCCGATGTCCGACTCGAGGAACCGCACGTCGATCGCCCGCGGCCGTTCGACGAACGGAATCAGGATGTTGAACCCGGAGCGCGCCAGGCGGTGGAACCGTCCCAGGCGCTCGACGACCATCACCTCGGCCTGCCCGATGATCTTGATGGATTTCGACGCGACGAACAGCGCGAGAATGACGACGATTGCGAGGGGGACGAGCGGATTCATGGACTCTCCTGAGCGATTGCCGCTACAAGGATTGTACGATGCCGTCAGGACGGGAGCAACGCGCCCGCCCCGTGGCCGCGCAGCCACTCCTCGGTCAACGCGAACACGCGCTCCTTGCCGTAGTCCACGGTGATCACGTGCCCGCCGTCGGACACCCATTCCAGGCGCTTGTCCGTCGCCCCCAGTCGCTCCAATGCCCGGCTTGCAACCGCCGGCGCAACGCGGTTGTCCCGCTCGGATTGCACGATGAGCGTCGGCGCCGTGACGCGCGGCAGAGCCCGTGCCGCCGCGTCCGCCGTATCCCGCAACACCCGGAGTCCGCGCGGTGTGAACACCCCGTACGCGATGCTCTCCGCGGCGGCGGCGGGATCGCGAATCGATCGGGCGTCCTCCGAGGAGTAGTATGGCGAGAACAGCGCGGCGACCGGAGCGAAGATGGCGCTCACCCGGAGCCGAAACGGAAGATCCAGGTACGGCGCCAGGAGCACGAGCGCGGCCACGTCGGGCCGCACCGCGGCCGTCAGGGCGGCGAGCGCGCCCCCCATCGAGAGGCCGACGACCGCCGTCCACGGCCGCCCGTCGTGCAGCTCGTCGTAGGCCGCCAGCGCCGCTGCCTCCCACGACCGGGCGCTCACGTGCGCAAAGTCGCGGACCGACCGCCCGTGTCCCGGAAGCAGCGGCGCCGAAACGGCGAAGCCTTCCGCATACAGCCGCTCGCCCAACTCACGCAGCGTCTGCGGCGTGTCCCCCGCCCCGTGCAGCAGGAGCACGCCCGGGGCCCCGGGTCGCTCGAGCCGGAACCCCTCGGCCCCGATCAGCACCCCGTCCGCCGAGCGGGCCCGTGCGCCGTCGCGCCGTTCGACGCGCCGGATGACCGTCACACGCATGCCCGTGACCGCCAGGACGACGGTCCCGACGATGGCGAGGATGGTCAGGCCGTCCACGGGCGTCGGCGGGTCGGACGATCAGCGGCCCATCACGTGCTCGCGGGCTTCATTCAACGCCGCCGTGGCCGCGTCGAAATGGGCCGCCAGATCCGCGATTTCGTGGGCCGTGCGGTCGGCGTCGCCTGCCCGAATGGCCTCGTTCACCGACGGGAACACCATGTTGGCGTAGCCGTTGTCCTCGTCGGCCACGTAGATGAGGTTCCGGAACCAGGGCCGCCCGTTCAGACCCTGCGGGCGGGTGAGCGCGCGCTCCACCTGCAGCAGCGCGGCGTTCGTCCGCACCAGCGCCTCGCGCGACGGCGTGCCGGCGACGAGCGAATCGCGAGCCGCGTCGAAGGCCCGGGCCGCGCCCTCGAACCGCGCCAGCGCCGCAGCGACCGGGTCCATCGTGCTCGCCCAGTGGTGCGCGGTCAGCGCCGTGTCGATGGCCGGCAGGTACTTCTGCATCGTTTGGGCGAACTCGACGTAGTCGTAGGGCAGGACGTCGGCGTTGGCCAGGCGCAGGGTCATCGCGGCGCCGATCCGGCCCGCTGCCGCGTGGTATTTGTACCCCGGATCGCCGAACTTCGCCATCCAGGTGAGATCGTCATACTGAGAGTGATATACCCCGCCCGGGCCGCCGAATCCCCAGTCCATGATCGGAATCCCGAGGTGGCTGTAGAATCCGGCGAAGTCCGACCCGCCCCCCGGATCCCCCATCGTGGGCTCCTGGCCCGGCTCGGTATGGGTCGACCGCCGCCAGACGTCGTACACCGTGCCCTGTCCGCTCGGATCCGGCACTTCGGCCGCGATCTCGCGCAGCGTCGACCGCAGCGACGGCGAGCCGCTGCCGCCGAATTGCACGCCCTGCGCGGCGACGTCCTGGTTGAGGTACGCCGCCGCGTCGTGCAGCAGGCGCAGGGAGTCGTCCTCGACGTACTCCGTGGACCCGAGCAGCCCCCACTCCTCGGCGTCCCAGCTCGCGAACACGATCGTGCGCTTGGGCCGGTGTCCCGCCTTGAGCTCGTCGGCGATCGCGTGGGCCGCCTCGAGCACGCTCACCGTGCCGCTGATGTTGTCTGCCGTGCCCGGGCCCCAGGCATCGCGGTGACCGCCGATGAGGATCATCTCGTTGGGGAACTCGCTTCCCCGCACGATGCCGAACCCGTCGTAGATCTTCTTGTACCCGTGCGTGGCGCGGTCGTCGCGCACCACGATCCGCGCCCGGACCGGACCCGGGCCCACATGGTATCGGAACGGGAGCCCGCCCTGCCACGACTGCTGCGGGATCGACGCCCCGCGCAGGTCGCGCAGCAGTTCGGTGGCGTTCCCGTAGCTGATCGGAATCACCGGAATGTGCGGCACGTCCATCTGACTCAGCGGCAGCCGCTTGGCGCCCGGGGTGCTCGGCCATCCCGGCGTCGATGGGTCGCCGTCCACGTTGAGCACGCTCCCCCGCTGTACCCCAGCCGCCGGCCGCATCCGGCCCGCCGGGTATACGTCGCCGCGAACGTAGCCGTCGTCCTGCGGGTCGCTGTAGATGATCAGCGCGATCGCGCCGTGCTTCTCCGCCTCGCGGGCCTTGATCCCGCGATAGCTGCGGCCGTAGCGCGCGATCGCGATCTTGCCCTTCACCGACACACCCAGCGAATCGAGCTGCGCGTAGTCCTCGATCAGACCGTAGTTCACGTACACCACGTCGCCCGACACGTCGCCCACGCCGCTGTACCCGTTGACCGTGGGATACTGCGGCAGCGCCGACGTCGGGTCCCCCTTCACCGGGGGCTCGGCGAGCGACAGCTCGCGGGCCTTCCCGTCGATGCGCCAGAGATGCACCGCCGTGGGGATCGGCATCCACACGTCGTACGACCGGACCTCCGTCTCGAGTCCCCACGTCTTGAACTGATCGATGACGTAATTGAGCGTCCGCACCTGCGCCGGTGTGCCGGCGACGTGGATCTCGCTGGACAGTGCCTTGGAATGCGCCGCGGCGCTTACCGGAGTCGGCAGCGTGATCGCGTTGGCTTCCAGCGCCCGTTCGGAGCCTGCCGACGCGGCGGTGTATCCGGGGAGCTGCTGCGCGCCGAGGGGGGCGGCCGCGAGCACGAGCAGGGCAGCGAGGCGGTACGTCATGTGCGGTGGGCTCGGGGAAATGGTCCCCACGAATTAAACCGTCCGCGCCGTCCGGGCAATGGGCGGCTGCCGGCGCACGCTCAGAACATGATCACCGTGCTGCCGCCGTTCGAATTGCCGAACCGCGGGTTGACCACGTTGTTGAACAGCGACCCGAAGGTGTAGCTCAGTCCGATGAAGCCGTCCCACTCATAGCTGGTCAGGAGCTGCCGTTGCTGCAGCAGGACCTCGTCCCGCGTGGCCGTCCCTTTCGGCAGGTAGAGCTGGTCGTGGATGAGGCTGTAGAACGCGGAGAGGTTGAGACTCAGCCCGCGGATGAGGTGCAGCGACACGCCCGTGCTGACGTTGGCGCTGTGTTTCGCCCCGTCGTTCAGGAAGCTCCGGCCGGTTACCCCGAGATTCAGCGTGCCCCAGGGCTCCTGCTGGGCATAGGCGACCGTCAGCGAGTGGATCGGCAGTGTCTCCGAGGTCTTGAGGAAGATCGTGGTGTCGTTGTAGGCGAACGCCGCGACCCCGATGCCGTACTGGAGTCGCAGCTGCCGCCGCGTGGACTCTGCATAGGGCCAGACGTCGAATTCGATTGCCGGCTCCACGTTCAGGTTGCGCTTCTCGTTCAGGTAGGTGGACGACGTCAGCGACCCGGTGACGCCGGCCGACCACCGTGCCGAGAGACTCTTCACGGCCAGCAACGAGAGCCCGAACCCCCGTTGGATGCTCACGATCGTGGTGTCGGGGTCGGTGAGATCGTACTGGTTCTCGTTGTAGTTCTCGTTGCCCGAGAACCGCAACTTCCAGGCTGCCGTGGTGCGCGACGCCGACAGCGTGCCGCTCAGGTACCGGTACCGCGTGGACTGCTCGGCGTAGGCGCTCCCGTTCATGCTCGTCGTGAAGACCCAGGCGTGCCACGGGTCGCGCTTCGGCGTCGTCTGGTCGGTGGCGTTCTTGGCTTTCTGAACCGTGATGCGCAACTGGTCGGCCATCGCCGTGTGCGCGAGGTACCGCACGAGCCCCGTCTTCAGTACGCGCACCATGAGCTTCCGCACGGAGTCGCTGGTCGCCCCGGGCTCCGTCGCGAACGACAGCGTGTCCGCCATCTGCGCAAAGCGTCTCCGACCGAGGAACGTGAACGTGTATTTCGTCCCCCCCGCACCGGTGCCCTGTGTGCTGGTCAGGACGTCCACGTCGGACGCCGTCCGGTCGCGGACCCAGTTCACGTAGGCGATCTTCGTGCGGATGTAATCGCTGTCGCACAGGTAGGAGCAGTCGAGATACACCGCCACGGTGCGCTCGTCGGCCGTCCCCGTCGTCGTCGAGTCCTGGGCGCGCGCCGGCGCCGCCAGGGAGACCCAGCAGAACCACGCGACGACTGCCGCGGTCAGGCGTCTTGGCATCTGCTCGCCTCCGGGAATGAGGCCCTTGGCCACACGGGAGCGTGAAGTCCGCGCCGGGAGGGCGAGGCACGGAGCCGTGCTGAGCGTTCGCTGATCTGGCGATGGGCGCGCCGGAGGCGAGCCCGGTGTGGCTTTGCTCATCGATTTTTCACGATTCGCTCATGCCGACGTCACGTTGGACACCGTCGCCCGCCGGGGCGTTGCCTCAAGCCACCTGGCGCTCGCGCGCGAAGCCGATCGCCGCCCCGAGCCCCATTACGAGCACGACGAGCCCTGCCCACCAGGCCCGCCTGGGAATCACCGGCCCGAGATCGTCGTGCCCGTACTGGCGCTGCGCCCAGTGCTCCGCCCACGTCCCGAGCGGCGTTCCCGAGGCCTGCGCGAACGCCGTGTCGACGTTGGCCGGCGACCTCCAGAATGCCGCGAACCGTTCGCGTCCCAGGCCGCGCACCATGTCCGAGATCAGCCAGCTTTCCGCCGGTCCGAAGTGGTTCGCCCAACCGTAATACCAGCCGCGATACACCGCGAAGCTCCGCGCGTCGATCACCTGCGCGCGCCATGCCCGCGCGTCCTTGCTCGCCGCTTCGTCGGACTCGATCCCCGCCGAGCAGCGCGCGGGTTCCCCGCCGATGCAGGCGATTGCATCGTCCGACAGAATCGAGCGAATCCACCAGCTCTGGTTGCTGCCACCGCTCACCCACGCTGCCAGATCGTCATAGTACGAGAACTGCCACGAGATGTCGTTCTGCACGATCGGCGATGGCTGCGACCAGTCCACGTCCTGCACCGGCTCCCATCCGGTGCTCGCCAGCCACCGCGCCACCTGCGCGCCGGGTTTCCCGAAGGTCGCGTACAGCGCGCATGGCCCCAGCGCCGCGCGATCCGTAGAGCGCAAGGTCAACGCCCGCACCACGCGGTTTCGCAGCGAGTGCACCACGGGCGCGGATGCCGGCGCGGGCCGCAGAGGAAACGCCACACGAATCAGAACCCGGCACGCCTGCACTCCCGAGTCCGGCGGGAAGGTATATCCCTCGACCGGATTCGCGTGCGACATCGGCAGTCCATCGTTGTACTTGCTCGTGTCCATCACGACCGCAACGAGCACCGGAAAACGCGTCCCTGCGTCGTACCGCGCCCAGGCCCCCTCCAGCGCGGCGCGCGTCGCGCGGCCGATCGAGTCCGGAATCGCCGGATCGGTCAGGACGGTGAGCCCGGACCTCGCGGCCGACACGACCCGCGGGCCCAGTGCCGAATCGCGAATCTCCAGCAACCGGAGGCGAAGGTTCGCCGCTTCGAGCCTCGCCGCGGCGTCCGGCCACCCGTACCGCAGCCCGAATGGCGAGATGTACCTCGACGCAGCGTAGGCACGGGGGTTCGGCCGCGGCGGTGCTTTCCACACCACCACGGCCGCGCACGCCAGCACGAAGATCACGACCCACCGCCGCCCCGTCAGCGCCATGGGGAGCTCCGCAGGGCAAGCGCGCCACACGCCATCACCCACAGCAACGAGGTGAGCGCCATCCCCCAGGTCATGCTCGGGTTCGACGAGTGTGCCGCCAGCACCTGGCTGCGCCACAGTTGCACCAACGAATCGGTCGGTATCCGCGCCGCCGCGGCGAGCTGCGCGTCGCGGTCGTTCGGTGCCGAGCGCATGCGGGTCATGGCGTCCGGTCCTCCGAGATCCAATGCGAGGGTGACCAGGCTCTGTCGGGCCATGCTACCGAGCGGCGGGTCGATCTCGTCGGTTGGGAGCAGGCGCAACAGCGCGATGCACGCCGAGTCCGCTTTCCGCGCCTGGCAGGCGTTGTACAACGCCGCGTTGTCCGACCGGAATTGATACGTCACGTGATGCGCACGATCCCGACGCTCGGCCGCATCGAACCATCGGACCACCGGGTCCTCCGTGCCGAGCACGCCGAGCGCCAGCGCGCAGGCCGAGTCGGCACCCGCGTAACACGCATGCGCCACGGCGAACGCCGACGTCACGAGATCGATGCGGACACCCGTCCACATCCCCGGCGTCGCCGAGTCCACGGGAAAGTCGCCCCCGATCCATCGGTGGAACTCGGGTCCGAGAGTGGCGCCGATCAACGTGCCCGCCCGGTGGACCACCGCGTAGGCCATGGCGTCGACTTCGGGCGGTTCGGTCTGGACATAGCGCGCTTGCCCGCTGGCATCGACCTCCAACAGGTTGATCGGCCCCTGCCCGAAGGGCATGCTGTCCGCGGCGCTGAGCAGGTACGGATGCGAGCGCAGAACCTCCGCGGTCGGGCCGAACCGTTTTTCAAGCGTGGCGGCTGCCGGCGTCGCCACGGCCCGTGCGAATCCCAGCAACGCGGAATCTGCCAACACGACGAGCGGGCCCGCGCGCACCGTGTCGCTCGGCAACGCCAGCGCGGCGAGCGAATCTTCTCGGTGCTTCATGGCCGCGACCTCGTGCCACAGCGGAACCAGCGCGTGAACCCGCGCCCGGTACTCGGCCTGCGTCTGCGCGCGCGCAGCGGGCGCCACGGCGAGCAGCGCCACGGCCGCCACGAATCCCGCGCGGCACCATCGCCGGAGGCTACACATCGATCAGCGCCCACCTACCGCTGAACACGGACAGGACCCCCGGATACGCCAGCACCAGATCCACCGCGTGCGAAACGACCTGCCAGTGCAGTCCCGCGGCGTCGGCGAGGAATTGCACCACGAACACAGCCGCGATCGCGCCCAGGATGTATCCCGCCGTCCGCGCCGTGGCCGCCGAGATCGCGAAGAAGATCGCGAACGCCACCAGCGCCGCGAAGCCGAACCGTGCGGTCAGCGCCCACGGGTAGGCATGCAGGCCCTGCGGAATCGGAAACATCGCCACCGCGATCAGCGCGCCCGCGCACAGCGCGGCCACGACCGGCAGCAGGAACACCACGCCGGCCCCGAACCGCATCAGGACGTAGCGCCACCGCGCCACCGGCAGCGCCAGGGCGTAGACGTGGTGCCCGCGGTGGTCCGAAGACCACGCCAGGATGGCCACCGTGAGGCCCACCGCGGCTGCGAGCACCACGTATCCGACACCCCAGGTCTGCATCGTCGAGATGTACGGGCGCGGTTGGATCAGCGGCACGTTCGAATTCATGGACATCAGCGGCATCGTGAACGCCGCGATCGCCGCGAGCAGCACCGCCACGCGCGTCCATTGCCACTGCGTCTTGAGGATCGCCTTGAACATGTCTCCGTCCCTCCTCAACGCTTGTCGCGGAACGACCGCAGCAGCTCCACGAATCCCTCTTCCAGATCGAGATCGATCACGTCGGTGACCGTTGCGCCGAGCGACGCGACCTGGTCGTGCATGCCGTCCGCCCATCCGCGGACCAGCCACTGCTCCGCCGCGCCGTTTGCCGGGCCGCGGCTCAGCACCGTGAACGGCGTCGCGGCGTCGAGCAGTTCCGGCGCTCCCGTCACGGTCAGCCGTTTGATGCCGTTCTTGAACTCCCGCATCGGCAGCTCGGCCACCAGCGCGCCCTGATCCATCAGCCCGATCCAGTCGCAGATCCGCTCCAACTCGTGCACCAGGTGGCTCGAGATCAGCACCGATGCCTGCCGGTCCGAGACGTACGCGAGCAGTGCCTCGAGCACGTCGCGCCGCACCACCGGGTCCAGACCGTCGGTCGGCTCGTCGAGCACCAGGAGCTCCGGCAGCTGCGCCAAAGCCAGCAGCATCATCAGTTTTCCCGTCTCGCCCTTCGAGAGCGATCCCACACGGCGGTCGTCCCCCAGCCGGAACTGCCGCTTGAGCTCGGCGGCCCATCGCGCGTCCCACCGTGAGTGGAACGCCGCGTGCAGTTCCATGGACTGCGCCACGGTCAGCGACGGGTGGATATGCGGCCGGTCCGGCACGTACCCCACCCGCGCCAGCACCGAAACCCGCGACTGCGGCATCGACTCGCCCAGCACCCTGATCCGCCCGCCGGCCGCGCGGAGCAGCCCCAGCACCAGCCGGATCGTCGTCGTCTTCCCCGCCCCGTTCGGCCCCAGGAACCCGTAGATCGCGCCCGTCGGCACGTGGAGGTTGACGGCCTCCATCGCGAAGTTCTTGCCGGCGCGATAGCGCAGGCCCTGCGTTTCGACGGCGAAGGTCATCGTCCGCCTCCATTCAGCTCGTGGTCCAGCGCGTCGCGCAGATCCTCGGGGGCCAACCCCAGTCGCCGGGCATCCCGCACCAGATCGCGCACCAGCCGGCGCGCGGCCTGCCGCCGCTCCCGCGATCGCAGTTCTTTCCCCACGTTCTGCACGAACGTCCCCGCGCCCTGTCGCGTGACCACGAATCCGTCCTGCTCCAACTCGCGGTAGGCCTGCACGACCGTGGCCGGGTTCACGCGCAGCTCCGCCGACAACTGGCGGACCGAAGGCAGCACGTCCCCCTGCGCGAGCTCGCCCCCGGCGATCGCCAGCCGCACGTCGTCGGCGATCTGCGCGTACAGCGGTACCGGGCTCCGGGGGTCCAGACGTTCGAACATGACGCTCCACAAGTGTATCGTTGTTGCGACACACTAGGACGTTCGGACGCCGTTTGTCAAGCGCCGATCTCACGCCACGCCACCGGCCGGCCCTTCGGCCGACTCGTATAACTACTTGTCAATGTGGAGGTTACGCCGCGATGTGGAGGGCCTCGACCCGCAGGTTCTTCGCGAAGCAGTATTCGTCGCACGCGAACCGCCGCGCGCACCTCAGGCAGTCCCGGCGGATCTTCTCCGGATAGCGCGCCCGGTCCACCTGTGCGTACCCGCATGCCGCGAAGAACCTGGGCTGCAGCGTCAGCGCGAACACGTCGTAGATGTCGCGCTTCACGGCGAGCTGTTCCACCGCCTCGACGATCCGCCGCCCCAGTCCCTGGCCGTGCGCGTCACGCGCCACCGCGATCGCCGCCACCTCGGCCACCGACGGCGAGTACTCCTTGAGCGCGCCGCACGCCACCAGCGTGCCGTCGGGCGCCAGGGCGACCACGAAATCGTGGATCGCGAGCGCCACCATCTCCGGCGTCCGGCGCAGCATCAGCATCTCGTCGGCAAACTGGTTGTTCAGCCGAACGATCGCGTGCACGTCATCCGGCTGCGCCGCACGAATCTGTACTTCGCCGTCGCTCATTAGAGGACGTTTTCCAGCACCGCCAGCCCTTCGGCCAGTTCGTCCTGCGTCGCGATGAGCGGCGGCAGCAGCCGCACCGTGTATTCCCCCGCCGTGCACGTAAGGAGCCCCGCCGCCAGCGCTTCGCTCACCACGTGGGCGGCCGTTCCCATGACGTCGAGGCCCCACATGAAACCCACGCCGCGGATCCCGCGGATCCGGCCCGTGCGTTGCGCGATGTCCTGCAGCTGCGCCCCGAACCACGCCCCCGTATCGCGTACGTGCGCGAGCAGCGCCGGATCCGAGAGGCGATCCACCACGTACGAGGCGACCGAGGCCACGAACGGGCCGCCACCGAACGTCGTGCCGTGATCCCCCGGCTTGATCGCCGAGGCCACCTCGCTGGTCATCAGCACCGCACCCATCGGCAGCCCGCCGGCCATCGGCTTGGCCAGCGTCAGGATGTCCGGCACGACACCCGTCTGCTCGTAGGCGAACAGCGTGCCGGTGCGGCCCAGCCCACACTGGATCTCGTCGAAGATCAGGGCCGCGTTCCGCTCGCGGGTCAGCGCGCGCAGCTCGCGCAGGAACCCGGAGTCGAGCACCCGCACCCCGCCCTCCCCCTGCACCGGCTCCACGATCACCGCGGCGCCCGTTTCGGCGTCCAGCGCCGTGGCCACGTCGTTCAGGTTGCGCTCCACGATGGAGATCCCGCCGGCCAGCGGTTGGAACGGGAGCTGGTAGGCCGTCCGATCCGTGGCGGCCAGCGTGCCGAACAGGCGCCCGTGGAACGCCCCCCGGAGTGCGACGATGCGATGCTTGTTCTCCCCCTGCGTGCGCGCCCAGCGGCGCGCGAACTTCAGCGCGCCCTCGTTCGCCTCGCCGCCCGAGTTGCAGAAGAACACCTTCGACGCGAACGACCGTGTCACCAGCTTCTCCGCCAGTTCGGCGCCCGCGGCCGTGCGATAGAGGTTGGACGTGTGGATGAGGCCGTCGGCCGCCGCGTGCAGCGCGGCGCGCAGTCCCGGATCCCCGTACCCCAGCGCGTTCACCGCGATGCCGCTCACGAAGTCGAGATAGCGCGTCCCTTCGGTGTCGTAGAGATACACGCCCTCGCCGCGCACCAGCTCCATCGGCGCACGCTTGTACGTTCCCAGAATCGCGTCGTCGGCGCCGGGCGCCGGTCCCGCCGCCGGATCGGCGGCGGGTAGAGTGCTCCCGCTCACGTCCCCTCCCGCTTCACGGTGATCGTCGTCCCACGCTCGTCGTCGGCGAGCATCGCCAGGTCGCCCACCCGGACCTTCGGCACTCCGGCACGCAGCGCCGCCGACGCCGCCTGCAGCTTGGCCGCCATGCCGCCCGCTACCGTGCCGTCCGACATCAAGGCGGCGGTGTCGCCGATCGTCATCTTCGGCACCACCTTCCCTTCCCGCATCACCCCGGGAACGTCGGACACCAGCAGCAGCTCGGCAGCCTGCAGCGCCACGGCGATCGCGGCGGCCGCATCGTCCGCGTTGACGTTCAGCGTCGGCCCGAGATCGAGGCCGATGTTGCGGCTCACGGGTGAGATCACGGGCAGATAGCCGCCGTCCAGCAGATGCCACAGCAGCGACGCGTTCACGCGCTGCACCTCGCCCACGTGTCCCAGCTGCTCGGCGTTCACCGGCGTCGCCGCGATCAGCGACGCGTCTTCTCCGGAAACACCAACCGCCCGCACGCCCTCGCGCACGAGCGCCGCCACGAGCCGCTTGTTCGCGCTGCCCGAGAGCGCCATCCGGACGAGTTCCATGTCGCGCGGGCTCGTGACCCGGCGCCCGTCCACGAATTGCGATGTGATGCCGAACGCATTCTGGAGCGCCGTCACTTCGTCGCCGCCGCCGTGGACCACGACCAGCGAGCGGGCGCCCGCGTCCCAGGCTTCCGCGAGCTGCAGGGCGAGCGTGGGATCGTTCTGCACGCGCCCGCCGACCTTGAGCACGCGGGTCACAACAGCCCCGCCGTTTCGTCGAGTTCGAGCATCAGATTGGCGTTCTGGATCGCCTGCCCCGCCGCGCCCTTCACGAGGTTGTCGATCGCCGACAGGATCAGGAGCATCGGGCGAGCCGTGCCGACCAGCGGCTGCGCATGCAACTGCACCGCGTTGCGGCACGCCACGTCCCGCAGCCGCGGCGGCGTCGCCACGAGCTCGATGAACGGTTCGCCGGCATACCGGCGCCGCCAGGGCTCCATCACGTCGTCCAACGGGGCGCGCAGCTCGACCGTGATCGACGAGAGGATACCGCGCGTGATTGGCAGCAGATGCGGCGTGAACACAAGATCGGCCGGTGAATCCAGCCGCGCCAGCGTCGCCCGCATTTCGTTGAGATGGCGGTGCGTGTTCCCCACCCCGTACGCCCGGAAGTCCTCGGCGACTTCACCGAACAGGTATTCCCGTTTCGCCGTGTTCCCCGCCCCGGTCACGCCGCTCGCCGAATTCGCGATCATCACGCTCCCCTCGGCGATCAGTCCGCGCTCGATGAGCGGTACGAGGGCCAGGAGGATGGACGTCGGATAGCATCCGGGATTCGCGACCACAGGCGCACCGCGCAGGTCGGCGCGATGCAGCTCCGGGAGCCCGTACGGCACCCCGTCGCACCCGTTCCCGGGACGCAGGTCCGCCGACAGGTCCACCACGCGGGCCCCAGCGGCCTGCGCCGCCTCCACCCACGCCCGCGACGCACCGTGCGGCAGCGAGCTGAACACCAGCTCGGCCTCGCCGAGCGGGGCATCTTCGGTCGCGATGAACGTCACCGGCCGGCCGGTGACCGACACGGTGTGCCCGCGCTGCTCGTTGGCCGTCGCGAACGAGAGCTGCAGGGCGGGATGCCGCTGGATGAGCGCGCAAAGCTCGCGGCCGGCGTATCCGCTGGCCCCGAGCACGCCGACGGGGATCCTATTCACACGGAATGCATAATCATGCATATTACCCCCGTCAACTCCGTGTTCGATTCTTTCCTTGGCTTCCCATGGCAAACAAGTCGGCCCGTCATTCCGCCATTCTCGAGATCACCGGCGCCGAGGTGATCAGCAGCCAGGAAGAGCTGCGCCACCGCCTCGCGCGTCGCGGCGTTGTCGTCACGCAGGCCACCCTGTCCCGGGATCTGCGCGAGCTGGGCCTCGTGCGCGTCCCCACCGGCGACGGCGTGCGCTACCTCCGCCAGGAGGCGATCAGCGACGAGGCCAAGCCCTCGCTCGAGGCCCTGCTGCCGCAGCTCTTCTCCAGCATCGCCGGTGTGAGCGAACTGGTCGTGCTCCACACCGTCGCCTCCGGTGCACAGCCGATTTCCGAGGCAATCGACGCCGAGGCGTGGCCCGAAGTGCTCGGGACCATCGCCGGCGAGAACACCATTCTGATCGTCTGCCGTTCCGGCGCCGCGCGACGGGCCGTCATGACCCGGCTCACCCGCCTCGCCCACCCCGCCTGAACCCCGGCGGCTCCCGGGGGCCGGGCGGATTGACGCCCGGGGCAGAAGTGATTAAATATGCAGCCGGATTGCATAAACTTGTCTTTCGGGAGCCGTCATGTCTCGCACCATCGTCCTCGCCTACTCGGGCGGACTCGATACCTCGATCATCGTTCCCTGGCTGCGCGAGAATTACGACGCCCGGGTGATCTGCGTGGCCGCCAACATTGGCCAGGACGCCGCCGAGTTGCGCGGCGTGCGGGAAAAGGCACTCGCCTCGGGCGCCGAAGAGTGCTACGTCGAAGACCTCCGCGACGAGTTCGTCGAGGACTACATCTTCCCCACCCTTCGCGCCGGCGCGATCTACAACCGCAAGTACCTGCTCGGCACCTCCATGGCCCGGCCGCTCATCGCCCGGCGCCAGGTCGAGGTCGCGCGCCGCGTCGGCGCCGACGCGCTCGCCCACGGGTGCACCGGCAAGGGCAACGACCAGGTGCGCTTCGAACTCACCTACGCGAGCTTCGCCCCCGACCTCCCGGTCATCGCCCCCTGGCGCGAATGGGACATCCGGAGCCGCGAGGACGCCATCGCCTATGCGCAGGCCCGCGGCATCCCGATCGCGGCGACCAGGGAAAAGATTTATTCGCGGGACGCGAATATTTGGCATCTGTCGCACGAGGGCGGCATCCTCGAGGATCCGAACGCGGCTCCGCCCGATGATCTGTTCATGCTCACCACGAATCCGCAGCAGGCCCCGGACGAGCCCGAGGACGTGGTGATCGGATTCGAGGCCGGCACGCCGGTGTCGGTCAACGGCATCTCCCTCTCCGCCGTCGAGCTGCTCACGCTGCTCAACAAGGTCGGCGGCCGGCACGGCGTGGGCCGCATCGACCTGGTCGAGGACCGGCTCGTCGGGATGAAGTCGCGCGGCGTCTACGAGACGCCGGGCGGCACCCTGCTCTACACCGCGCACAGCGAGCTCGAGCAGCTCGTGCTCGATCGGCGCATGCTCGCCGCCAAGGACGTCATGGCCCCGCGATACGCCGATCTGGTGTACGAGGGCCGGTGGTGGAGCACGGAGCGTGAGGCCTATGACGCCTTCGTCGACGTGACGCAGCAGCGGATCACCGGCACGGTGACGCTTCGCCTGTACAAGGGCGCGATCACCGTCGTCGGCCGGCAGAGCGCGCACGCGCTCTACGACGAGCGGTTCGTCACCTTCGGCGAGGACGACGTCTACCAACAGAGCGACGCCGGCGGGTTCATTCGCCTGTTCGCCCTGCCCGCTCGCGTCCGGGCCGTCAAGGATCAGGAGCTGCAGGCGGCGGGCGGTCAGCCCACGTCGGATCGGTCCACGACCGACGGCCAGTCCGACAAGCCGTCGCTCGCGATCGCGTGACGGAGCGCGGCGGCGCCGGCAGCGGGAAGACGCACAAGTTGTGGGGTGGGCGGTTCGCCAGCGGGCCCGCCCCCGCGTTCGACGCGCTGAACAACTCCATTGGCGTCGACTTTCGGCTCTGGCCTTTCGATATCCGGCTCTCGAAGGCCTGGGCCGTCGGGCTCTGGAACGCCGGCGTGCTCACGCTCGACGAGAGTCAGGCGCTCGAGCGCGGGTTGGACGCCGTTGCACGGCGTCTCGAGGCCGGTGAGGCCCCCATTCCGTCCGACGAGGACGTCCACACGCTGATCGATCGGCTGCTGCACGACGAGGTCGGCGACGTGGCCTCCAAGCTGCACACCGGACGCAGCCGCAATGATCAGGTGGCCACGGCTACCCGCCTCTGGACGATGGACGCCCTCCAGCATCTCGACCTGGCCGTACGCGAGTTCCAGCAGGGCATCGTGGATCGCGCGACGGAGGTCGAACAGGTGCTCATGCCCGCGTACACTCACCTCCAGCGCGCACAGCCCGTATCGGCCGCGCACTGGCTGCTGGCGCATTTCTGGCCGCTCGAGCGTGATCGGCAGCGCCTGCGCGCCGCCGCCCGTAGTGCCGCCGTGCTCCCGCTCGGCTCCGGTGCCGTCGCCGGATCGGCGTACCCGGTCTCGCGGACGCTGCTTCAGGGTACGCTCGGGTTCGACGCGATCTCGCCGAATTCGATGGACGCGGTGAGCGACCGCGATTTCGTCGCTGAAGTGCTGTTCGCCTGCACGCTCGCCGCGGCCCACCTGTCGCGATTTGCCGAAGACCTCATCATCTACGGCACGAGCGAATTCGGATTCGTCCAATTCGGCGAGCGCTTCTCGTCGGGGTCGAGCATGATGCCCCAGAAGCGCAACCCGGATGCGCTCGAGATCTCCCGCGGCAGTGCGGCCCGCGCGCTGGGAGACCTCACCGCGTTGCTGGCGACCATCAAGGGGTTGCCCAGCAGCTACAACAAGGATCTCCAGGACGACAAGCGCGTGCTGTTCGATGCGGTGGACATGATGCTGCTCGTTCTCCCGGCCTTCGGCGGGTGCCTGGCGGAGATCCGCTTCCGCCCCGACCGTATGCGCGCGGCGCTTTCCAGCGGGCTCATGGCCACCGACCTCGCGGATTATCTCGTGCGACGTGGAGCGACCTTCCGCGAGGCGCACGGTGCGGTCGGCCGGCTCGTCCGCGAGGCGGAGGAGCAGGGGATCGAGCTCGATTCGCTACCGGCTGCGTCGTTCTCGGCCGCCCATCGGCTTTTCGGAGACGATGCCATCGCGGCGCTCTCCGCGCAGGGTTCCGTCGCGCATCGTGACGTTGACGGTGGCACCGGGCCCAACGCTCTCCGCATCCAGCTGGAGAAGGCGAGAGCCGCTATTCGCTGAGCGCTGCCCCGCGCTGAGATAATATTCCTTAGCTTCTAGGAACATTTCCCATAAAGCGCGGCTTGCATGAAAATATCCTTTCATATTAGGATAATTCATGCCGACATATGATACTGCCACCGTTGCATTTGCAGTCTCGGCGCCCAGAAAGTGGGTGGACAACACATGCACTCAGTTTTCGGTGCCTGGTGTGCAATCCGTGCGGCAGGGGGTGAGCCGTCAGTTCTCGTTCGAGGGCGTGGTGGCCCTCCAGCTCATCAGGGGATTGTGCGTCGAGTTCAGCCTCCCCGCGCGAGAGGCGGTCCGGCTGGCAACAGCACTGCTCGCCGATGGGCGAGCCATGGCAACCGCTGCACATGGCATCGTCATCGGACTCGATCTGGACGCCCTCACCCACCAGGTCCAGCAACGACTGTTCGAAGCTGTGGAGTCAGTGCCGCGCGTTCGCCGCGGCAGGCCCCCGTCATTGCGGGATTCGACGGGAGCGATGGCGTGAGGGGATCGCTGAATGGAAGACCGGGAGATCCGCTTCCGGAGTCTCCCGGCGCTTTGCGCTGCAGGCGTGCTCGCTTACTGCGCCAGGCGAGAGACGTTCTCCGCCGCCGGGCCTTTCGCGCCCTGCACGACGTCGAACTCGACGGCTTCTCCTTCAGCCAGCGTCTTGAACCCGGTGCCCTGAATCGAGCTGTAGTGGACGAAGCAGTCCTTCTCCCCGCTGTCCGGCGTGATGAAACCAAAACCCTTCGCGTCGTTGAACCACTTCACCTTGCCTGTCGTACGCATGTCCCACTCCTGAAAGTACCCATTGTCTAGGGAGCGGAACGCGCCGTACCCCGACAATTACTGATGCCGCAGAACGCTGGAGCGCTGCGGGGCCTATATGAGCGGAGCCAAGACCCTGAGGCCTTGGCTCAGCGGGGGCAAAGGTAGTACCACCCCAATACCGGGTCAATACCGGAATGGGCCGGGGCAACCTCGCTCGTGCCCGGGTGAATTCCGACTGAATTTGACCCTTTGCCCCCCCTCCGTCCCGGCGGGCCGACCGGCCTGTATATCTTGAGGGGCACGTTTTCCGGAGTCCTCGTGAGCGTTGGCGCGCGAAGAAGCACGGTCACCACCTGGGTCGGGGCGGTTCCGGTCGGCTCGGACTTCCCGGTGGTGGTCCAATCCATGACCAACACCGATACGGCCGATGCGGAAGCGACGGCCGCGCAGGTCGTGGCGCTCGCCAACGCCGGGTCGCAGCTCGTGCGCGTCACGGTCAACAACGACGAGGCCGCCCGAGCCGTGCCGGAAATCGTCCGCCGCGTCGCGGATGCCGGCGTGACCGTTCCCGTTGTCGGCGATTTCCACTACAACGGGCACCTCCTCCTCACGAAGTACCCGCAGGCAGCCTCCGCGCTGGCCAAGTATCGGATCAATCCGGGAAACGTCGGCGGCAAGCGCCGCGACGAGAACTTCCGCACGATCGTACAGATCGCGGTCGACAACGATCGGCCGGTCCGCATCGGCGTCAACTGGGGCTCGCTCGATCAGGATCTTCTGACCCAGATGATGGACGAGAACGCCCGGGCCGCGGCTCCGCTCGACGCGAAGCAGGTGTACATCGAGGCGATGCTGGCGAGCGCCCTCCGTTCGGCACAGCTCGCCGAAGAGGTCGGCCTCGGCCACGATCGGATCATCATCTCGGCCAAGGTTTCCGGCGTGCAGGATCTGGTCACGGTCTATCGGCTGCTCGCCGCGCGGTGCGACTATCCGCTGCACCTCGGCCTCACCGAAGCCGGGATGGGCAGCAAGGGAATCATCGCCAGCACGGCCGGCCTCTCCATTCTGCTGGCCGAGGGTATCGGCGACACGATTCGTGTCTCCCTCACGCCGCGGCCGAACGGCGATCGCACCGAAGAGGTGCTCGTCGCGCAACAGATTCTGCAATCCCTCGGACTGCGCAGCTTCACGCCGCAGGTCACGGCTTGCCCCGGCTGCGGGCGTACGACGTCCACCTTCTTCCAGCACATGGCCGAGGACATCCAGACCTATCTGCGGGAGCGGATGCCCGAGTGGCGGACCCTGCACCCCGGCGTCGAGGAGATGAAGGTCGCGGTGATGGGATGCGTCGTGAACGGTCCCGGCGAGTCGAAGCACGCCAACATCGGGATCTCGCTTCCCGGGACCTTCGAGGAACCCAAGGCGCCGGTCTACGTCGACGGCCAGCTCGCGTGTACCCTCCGCGGCGATCGGATCGTGGAGGAGTTCCTCGTCATGCTCGACGAATACGTCGAGCGGACGTACCCGGCGGCGGCCCTGTCACACTGATCGGAGCGGGGCAGGGAGCGCCCGCGCCCCTTCCCGCGTCAGATCCGGGTGGACGACTCGTGGGGCTGCTCGTGGCGTTCCAGCGCTGCGACGACGTGCCCCAGCTCGTCCATGATCGGCATTGCGAATCCGTATTCGCCGAGCCGTTCGTAGAGCCGCCGGTACCAGCGGATCGTTCCGCTCTTGCCGGACTGAAATCGTCCCCAGACCGACCCGGGGTCGATCGTGCGGTCGAGGTCGGCCAGGATCGTGCTTCCGGTGTGGATGGCCCCCGCGGTGCATACCCAGCGCGCCTCGTCCGATGCGGTGGCCAGGCGGTCCAGGAAGTCATCGCGCCGTTCGTCGTGCGAGAGCTCCACGCCGTCGTCATCCATCGTCCGCATCACGACCGCGAGCGCCGTCTCCAGGGCGGGAACGCCGAACTTGTCCGCGATGCGCTGGTCCAGCATCTCGCGCGTGTATCGGTCGCGGAGGTAGTCCTCGATGACGTCGAGCAGGATCCCGGCTACGACGGTGTTCTCTTCCTGGTCGTACTTCGTGAGGATCACCGCCACGTTGGCCGCGTGCGTACCGTACGGGAGCCGCGTCCCCTTGCGGACTTCCCGGTCATTGTGCTTGGCCGCGAAGGCCAGGGCATGGTTGATGCGATCGGAGTAGCCGTGGACCGACATGACGTCTCGGGACTGAATGGGCACCGGCGTACGGTGTTCTAACCTAGCGTCCGGTCCGGGGCGGGGCGAGCGGCGGCGAACCAGCTCACGATTCGGGACAGCCCGTCGAGGTCCGCGTCGTCGAATGCCCCTACGTGCTCGGCGTCCACGTCGAGCACCGCGAGCAGGATGCCGTTCGCGTCGCGCACCGGCAGGACGATCTCGGAACGGCTCCGGGCGTCGCACGCGATGTGTCCCGGGAAGGCCTCCACGTCTGGAACGAGTACCGGGATCTCCTCGGCGGCCGCCGTGCCGCACACGCCACGGCCGAACGTGATCTCC
This sequence comes from Gemmatimonadaceae bacterium, assembly GCA_046706905.1. Lineage (GTDB taxonomy): Bacteria > Gemmatimonadota > Gemmatimonadetes > Gemmatimonadales > Gemmatimonadaceae > JAGWRI01. The sequence continues at coordinate 31,658 of JBJKPA010000176.1, read as the reverse complement.
AGGCAGCCCATGGTTCCCTGGTACGGCCCCACGCGCAGGAGCCGCCCGGGCTCGATCACGCGGTAGAACCCGGTCCAGAGAAACCCGAACGCGTGGTGGAGGAGACTGCTCATCGTCGCCATGGCGGTGATCTCGTCCGTGACGCCGTCCAGCACGCTCCGGATGTGCGCGTCGAGCTGCGCATAGGCTTCGCGCTTCGGCACCGTCCGCAGATCGAGCGTGACTTCCGCCATGGCTACCGGGAGATGAGCGCAGCGAGCCGCGCGTCGATGAGGAACAGGGCGATGCACTGCAGGATCACGGCCATGCCGGCCCCCATCAGGCCGAACCGCCGCTCGCGGCCCCCGCCCATCGCGACCAGCGCGCCGCCCATGCCGAGCCCTCCGACCTCGAGTCCCATCCGGAACCAGACGTGGCGATCGAGCCGCGTCGCCCCCGCCACGTCCAGGAGTCCCAGCCCGTGCCACGCCACGGCGACCCAGACGATCTCGAGCAGCCCCCAGACGGCCAACTGCAGGGCAAAGTGCCGGAGCAGGGGCGTTGCCGGCCGGCGCCAGACGATGGCGACCCCGACCAGCGTGCCCGCCAGGATGCTGGCGGCACCCCAGACGAGCAGCCGGAAGAGGTGGATCTGTTCGGCGCGGAGCAGCGAATCGGCAAACATGGGGTCCGGGAATCGGGAAGGCGCGTGCCTGCATCCTAGCGACTTTCGCCAGCCCGGCGGTAGCGGGCTCCCCCGGACCCCATGGGCCGGCCCGTTGACGGCCGGCGCCGGGCCCGGCTAGCTTATCCGCACCATGACGACGCTTCGCCTCCACCATCACGCGCATCACCACCACGGTTCTACGGGCCGGGGCAGGGCACGCGTGCGCGGATAGTCGTCGGAATCATCCCTCGCTTGTTCTTGCTGGCCCGTCAGTCGCTGACGGGCTTTTTCATTTTTCCCCATCGGGGTTTTGCATGTTGAAGATCGCTCTGCCCAACAAGGGACGTCTGGCCGACGACGCGCGGGACTTGTTCCGCGACGCCGGCCTCGAAATCCGCGCGCACTCCGAGCGCGCGCTCACCGCGTCTCTGGGCGGCGAGTTCCAGGCGCTGTTCGTCCGCGCCCAGGACATTCCCGAATTCGTCGCCGATGGCGCGGCTGACGTCGGAGTCACCGGAGCGGACCTCGTCGAGGAGTCCGGGCGGCCGGTGCGCGAGGTCGCCGATCTGGGCTTCGGCCGGTGCCGGCTTGCGGTTGCCGCCCGGGACGACAGCGGGCTGACCGGCGTCCGCGACCTCCCGGCCGGTTCCCGGGTCGCCACGACGTTCCCCCGCGTCACCGCGCGCTATTTCGCCGAGCGCGGCTGCACGGCGGAGATCGTGCCGATCTCCGGCGCGGCCGAGATCGCCCCACACATCGGGATCGCCGACGTGATCGTGGACCTCGTCTCCACCGGCTCCACGCTGCGCGTGAACGGGCTCCGCGAGCTCGACACCGTGCTCGAGTCCACGGCGCGCCTCATCGTGGCCGATGACGCCGCCCGCCTAGACGACGCGCAACGCGCCGCCGTGGATGAGCTCGCCGGGGCCTTGCTGTCCGTGCTGCGCGCCCGGGGTCAGCGTTATCTCATGGCCAATGTCCCCCGCGATCGCATGACGCAGGTGCGGGAGATCGTGCCCGGTCTCAACGGACCCACGGTCATCGACATTCTGAATGGCGGGAAGATGGTCGCCGTGCACGCGGTGGTGCCGGCGGATGGCGTCTACCGGACCATCGCGCGGCTCAAGACCCTCGGCGCCGAGGGCATTCTGATCACCCGCATCGAGAGGCTCATGGCATGACGACGAGCGGAGATGCGCCGGCCCTCCGGTACTTCGGTGCGCGACGCGCTCTGGATGCGACGAGCGAGCGTCTCCTGCTCGATCGCACCACGTCCACGGATCCCACGGTCCGCGAGGCGGCAGCGGCGATTCTCGCCGACGTGCGCGCCCGCGGTGATCGCGCGTTGCGCGATCTGGCGCGGCGGTTCGACGGTGTGACACTGGAGACCCTGGAGGTCCCGAAGACGGCGTGGACGGCGGCGCTGGACGGACTCGACCCGGCGCTGCGCCGGGCCATGGAGCGTGCGGCGACCAACATCGCGACCGTGCACCGTGCCTTCCGGCCGGTCGTCGCCGAGGTGTCGCCGGAACCCGGTATCACGATCGGGCGACGCCCCGACCCGCTGGCCCGCGTCGGCGTCTATGCGCCCGGGGGCCGCGCGGCGTATCCGAGCAGCGTCCTCATGGGTGCCGTGCCGGCCCGGGTCGCCGGCGTGCGCGAGGTCGTGCTCGCGTCTCCACCGGGGCCTGATGGACGGCCCACCCCGGTGGTTCTCGCTGCCGCCGCGCTGGCGCAGGTCGATCGTGTGTTCGCAATCGGCGGGGCCGGTGCGGTGGGAGCGCTGGCGTACGGAACGGAATCCGTGCCCCGCGTGGATCGCATCGTGGGCCCGGGCAACGCCTATGTGGCTGAGGCCAAGCTGCAGGTGGCGGGATTCGTCGGGATCGATTCGCCGGCCGGGCCGAGCGAACTGCTCGTGATCGCCGACGCGCGGGCGTCGGCCGACGTCGTAGCCCGCGAGATGCTGGCCCAGGCGGAGCACGATCCGCGCGCCGGCGTCGTCGCGGTGGTACAGGGACGGGAGCTGGCTGGCCGTGTGCGCGAGGTCCTGCGCCGGCTGTTGCCGTCCCAGGAACGCCGGGAGATCGTCGAGGCGGCGCTCGCGGGGCAGGGAGCGATTCTGTGGGTGGACGAGATCCCCGATGCCGTCGAGTGGTCCAACGCCTATGCACCCGAGCACCTGTTGCTCTGCGTGGATGACGAGCAGAACGTGCTCGATACCGTTCGCAATGCCGGCACCGTGTTCGTCGGTCAGACGGCGTCGGTCAGCTTCGGGGATTACATGACCGGCGCGAACCACGTCCTGCCGACGGGAGGGTTGGCGCGCGCGTATTCGGGGCTTTCCACGCTCGATTTCTTCCGATGGACCACCTACCAACGAATAGACCGAGCGGCCGCCGGCCGACTGGCGGGCGACGTGGATGCCTTCGCCACCGGTGAGTCGCTGTTCGGACACGCCGCCGCCGCGCGGGCCTGGGCGGTGGGAGGCCCGTCATGAGCGACCTCGTGCGTTCCGTGCTGCGCGACGAGCGGCCGTACTCCACGCCGGACGTCGGGACAGCGCTGGATCTGAGCGACAACACGAATCTCTGGGGAGCACCAACCGCGGCCGTGGAGGCGATCCGGAGGTTGGACGGGACGGCATTCGCCCGATACCCCGCGATTCCGCCGGCCGAGCTGTATCGCGCCCTGGCGGCGTACGCCGGTGTCTCGACGGACATGCTCGTCGCCGGATGCGGATCCGATGACCTGATCGACGGTGCGATGCGCACCTTTGCCGAGCCGGGGGATACGATCGCATTCGCGACCCCGACGTTCTCGATGGTGCCCGTATTCGCGGCGATCAACGGACTGCGCGTGCACGCTGTGCCGTTCCGGCCCGACTTCGACCTCGACGTCGACCGTTTGCTCGCGTCGCGTCCACGGATCGTGTACCTGTGCTCCCCCAACAACCCTACCGGGTCGTTGCTCCCCGAAGCGAGCGTTCGACGGGTGCTCGACGAGGCGCCGGGCATCGTGATCCTCGACGAGGCATACGGCGAATTCACTTCGGCGCCTGGATTCTCCCTTGCAACCCGGTACTCCGGCCTCGTCGTGCTCCGAACCCTGTCCAAGGCTTTCGGACTTGCCGGTCTCCGCGTCGGGTACGCGGTTCTCGACCCGTCGTTGAGGGCGGCACTGGAAACCGTGCGTGGGCCGTACAAGGTGAACGCGGCGGCGGCCGCCGCCGCGACGGCTGCGCTGACCGAAGGGCTGGACTGGATGCACGCTCGGGCAGACGAGGCGGTGGTGAATCGCAACCGTCTGGCCGAGCGACTCACGGCCACGGGCTTCACGCCGCTGCCGTCGGCCGCCAACTTTCTGTGCGTTCCCTGCCGGGATGCGGCGGGCGTGGCCGCCCGCATGCTCGGCCGTGGATTCGCGCTTCGCGTCCTGCGCCAGTTGCCTCCGATCACCCCCGCGCTCGCCGCCTCGGGGGGCTCGGCGCTCCGCATTGCGGTCGGGCCGTGGGACGCCATGGAACGTTTGCTCGTCGGACTGCAACTCGAGGCCTCCGCGTGCGGATAACGCTGTTCGACTACGGAGCGGGAAACCTGCACTCCCTGAGCAAGGCGCTCGCCGTGCCCGACGCCGAGCTTCGGATCGAGCCCGATCCCGTGGCTGCCGTGGAGACCGATGTGCTCGTCCTGCCCGGCGTCGGTGCGTTCGCCGGCGCTGCTGATCGGCTCGCGCCGGGCGTTGAAGCGATCCGCCGCGCCGTATCCGGCGGCCTGCCCTGTCTCGGGATCTGCCTCGGCATGCAGCTCATGTTCGACGAGAGCGAGGAGGGTCCGGGACGCGGGTTGGGGCTGTTTCCGGGTCGCGTTCGGCGCTTGCAGGCAGATCGAATTCCGCAGATCGGATGGAACGATGTCGCCGAGGTGACGGATGACCTGATCGCCCGGTCGGGCATCGTGCAGGGGTATTACGCCAACAGTTACGTCTGCGCCCCGCAGGAACTGGATCCCGTCGTCGCATGGAGCACCCACGAAACGGATCGGTTTCCCGCCGTCGTCCGCGCCGGGCGTGTGTTGGGCGTGCAGTTCCATCCGGAAAAGAGCTCCGAACCCGGTGTCCGCCTGCTGCACGGCTTTCTTCGTGAGGTGTCTTCATGATCGCCATTCCTGCCGTGGATCTGCGCGACGGCGCCTGCGTGCAGCTCGTGGGAGGCTCGTACGCGCAGGAGCGGGTTCGCCTCGGTGATCCCATTGCCGTTGCCCGCCAGTGGTTCGACGTCGGCTTCCGTCACCTGCACGCCGTGGATCTGGACGCCGCCACGGGTGCCGGCAGCAATCGGGCACTTATTGCATCCATCCTCGACGAGACGGAAGCGGAGGTCCGCGTCGGCGGGGGAGTCCGCGAGCGCGAGCGCATCGATGAATTGCTGGCCTCGGGCGCTCGGTATGTCGTCGTCGGGACACGTGCTATCGAAGAACCGGATTGGCTGGCCGATGTGGCCGGGTTCTATCCGGATTCGGTGATCGTCGCCGCCGATGTCCGCGAACGACGAATCGTGACCCACGGCTGGCAGATCGCTCAGGCCCACGACGTGCTCGACTTCGTGGCCGGCATCGAGCACCTGCCGCTCGCGGGAGTGCTCGTCACGGCGGTTCATCGTGAGGGGCGCATGTCGGGACCCGATCTACCGCTCATGGAGGAGCTCGCCGAATCCACGCATCTGCCGATTACCGCCTCGGGCGGCATCTCCTCCATCGAGGACCTCCGGGCGCTCGAGCATCGGGGGATCACCGCTGCCGTCATCGGGATGGCGCTATACACGGGCGCGCTCGATCCGCGCGCCGTCGCACAGGAGTTCGCCGAATGAAACCGATGCGCCGTACCACGAACGAGACCGAGGTCGAGGTCGAGATCGGAGCTGCCGGGTCACCGGTGCGGATCGAAACCGGGGTCCCGTTTCTGGATCACATGCTCGTCACGTTCGCTCGCTACGCCGGAGTCGGCCTCCGGCTCACCGCGCGAGGCGACCTGCCGCATCATCTGATCGAGGATGTGGCCATCACGCTGGGCACGGCCATCGCCGCGTACGCGCCCGCTACCGCGGCCCGGTACGGCGAGCGCACGATTCCGATGGACGACGCACTCGTGCAGTGCGTCCTCGACATCGGCGGGCGGCCGTACTATCGCGGCCCGCTGCCCAGCACTCTGTACGATCATTGGATGCGATCCTTTGCCGACAATGCCCGCGCCACCGTGCACCTCCGGGTGCTGCGCGGTGTCGACCGGCATCATGTCGTCGAGGCGGCGTTCAAGGCGCTCGGGCTCGCGCTCCGTGATGCGCTCCAGGAGACCGGAGCCGTGTTCAGCACGAAAGGATCAGTACGCGTCGAGGCGCCGGGCGCATGAAGCTCGCATCGTTCGCCGGAGCCGCGGCATGCTGACGAGGCGGGTCATCGTCTGTCTCGACGTGCGCGGCGGCCGCGTCGTGAAGGGCGTGCAGTTCAAGGAGCTGCGGGAGATCGGCGATCCGGTGCGCCTCGCGCAGGAATACGAGCGCGCCGGCGCCGACGAGATCGTGTTCCTCGACATCTCGGCCAGCGTCGAGGAGCGCCGGACGCTGCTCGACGTCGTGCGTCGAACGGCTGAAGTGTTGTTCATCCCGCTCACCGTCGGCGGCGGCGTACGCACGGCCGACGACATCGCGGCCGTGCTCCGCGCGGGCGCCGACAAGGTGAGCATGAACAGCGCCGCCGTTGCCGACGTGGCCCTGCTCGGTCGGGCGGCCGACCGATTCGGCGCACAATGCGTGGTGGCCAGTATCGACGCCAAACGGGAAGGCGGCGGCTGGCGCGCTTATACACACGGGGGTTCCCGTTCCACGGAGCTCGATGCCCTCGCCTGGGCGGAAACGTGCGCCGGGCACGGGGCCGGGGAAATCCTGCTCACCAGCATCGACCGCGACGGCTCCCGCAACGGCTATGACGTGGACCTGACCCACGCCGTGGCCGAGCGAGTCCACGTTCCCGTCGTGGCCTCGGGGGGCGCCGGCGGCGTGTCGCACGTCGTCGAGGTGCTGCGTGACGGCGGCGCCGACGCCGCGCTGGTGGCCGGCATCGTACATGACGGCGTCTGCTCGGTGGGCGAGATCAAGGCTGGCATGTCCGCGGCCGGCCTTCCCGTGAGGCACGCATGACCGCGCCGCCGAACGGTTCGCTGCTCGACGCTGTCGCGGAGGTCGCGCGACTGATGGGGACCACGGCGCTGGCGCATTTCAAGACTGCCCTCCGCACGGAATACAAGGCTGACGGCTCGCCTGTTACGATCGCCGACCGCGGCGCCGAGCAGGCCGCCCGCGACTGGATTACCCGGCGATTTCCGTCCGACGGGGTCCTCGGCGAGGAGTTCGGCGAGTTGCGTCCCGGGGCACCGCGGCGCTGGATCGTGGACCCGATCGATGGAACCAAGTCGTTCGTGCGCGGTGTGCCGTTGTGGGGCTCGCTGGTTGCGGTCTGCGAAGGCCCTCGCGTGCTTGCCGGCGCGGCGTGCTTTCCCGCACTCGACGAGCTGCTCGCCGCCGCCGCAGGGCAGGGTTGCTGGTGGAACGACGCGCGATGCCGGGTTTCCGACTGTGCCGACCTCGCGACGGCCACCGTGCTCACCACCGACGAGCGCTTCACCGGCCAGCCGGAGCGCGCGGAGCGCTGGCGCGCGCTGGCCGACGAAGCGGCAGTCGCCCGTTCCTGGGGGGACTGCGTGGGATACCTTCTGGTCGCCACCGGCCGCGCGGAGGCGATGGTGGATCCCGTGCTCTCGGCCTGGGATGCCGCGCCGTTTCTTCCGATCGTGACCGAAGCGGGCGGCGTTTTCACGGACTGGTCGGGCGATGCCACCGTCTTCGGCGGGAGTGCGATCGCCACCAATCGCCACCTTGCCGCAGAGGTTCGCTCGATCTTGGGATGCCCGGTTGATCAACGCCTTACGGAGATGAATTAGATGCTCGACCTCGAGCGGCTCGATTTCGAGAAGGGCGGTGGCCTCGTCACCGTCGTCACACAGGATGCCGCGACCGGTGCCGTCCTGATGGTGGCCCACGCCGATCGCGAGGCCCTGGAGCGCACGGTCGGCACCGGGGAGATGCATTACCGGTCGCGGACCCGTGGACTCTGGCACAAGGGCGCGACGAGCGGCAATACGCAGCGCGTGGTCGAGCTGCGGGCGGATTGCGATGGCGACGCGGTGCTGGCGCTCGTCGAGCCCGCCGGACCGGCGTGCCATACCGGCCGGGTTTCGTGTTTCGACGCGCCGGAATTCGCCGGCGGTGGTGTCCTCGATCGTCTGGACCGGACCGTCGCCCGGCGCGCGCAGGCGCCGTCGGACGGCACGAGCTACACGCGCCGCCTGCTCGACGATCGCAACCTGCGCCTCAAGAAGATCGGTGAGGAGGCGGCCGAGCTGGTGCTTGCCTGCGCCGACGGTGACGTCGAGCGTGCCGCAAACGAAACGGCGGACCTCTGGTACCACAGCCTCGTCGCCTTGCGGGCCCTGGGCGGCTCGCTCGCGTCCGTGCTCACGGTGCTCGCCGGCCGGGCGCGGCCCGGCGCTTAGAACGAACTCGCGAGGCCGGGCGGGATCTTGGTCGTGTCCCCCACGAACCCGAAGCGGAACCCGTGCAGATACTCCTGCGCCACCCGCTGCACGTCCTCCGGCGTGACGCGCCGGAGGTGGGCGATGAAGCGGTCGGCCTCGCGATAGTCGCCCTCGTACAGTTGCGCGCGGGCGAGCACGGATGCCTGGTCGCCGTTGGTCTCGTTCTTCAGGTAGTAGTCGGTGATGAATCCCCTGATCAACGTCCGAAGGCCGTCGGGGTCCACTTCGGTGGCTTGCAGCTGGCGCACCTGGAACGCCATGGCCCCCAGTGCAGCGGCTGGATTGGTCGTTGTCACGTACAGTCCGGCGGCGCTGATCGCGCGATCCAGGAACGGCGACTCGACCGCATAGGCGAGATGCTGGCGCGTGCGCACTTCCGCGAACAACCGTCCGCTCAACACCGCCGTCGCGATCCGGAGGGCGTAGTCGTCCGGAGTCCCGGCTCGCGGCCCGGGCACGTACCCCAGGATGTAGTTCGTCGGGAGCGCCTGCTCCAGCGCCGCGACGCTTTCCGGCGCCGGCGTGAGCGCCGGAGGTGGGCTCCAGTGGTAATTTCCCGCCGGAAGTCGCGCGAGCGTTCCCTGCACCGCTTCGGTGAGGCGGTCGCGCGTGATGTTGCCCACCACGACGACCAGCAGCCGCGTCTGCACGACGGTCTGGTCGTGGAACTGGCGGACGGCTTCATACGTGAGGCCACGCAACGAGTTGACGGTACCGGACGGATCGAGGCGGTAGGCGTGGCCGGCGTAGAGCAGGCTATCCGCGAGATGCGCCACCATCACGTCCGGGGCGGCCTCCGCCTGAAGGGCATCGGTCAGCATCTGCTGCCGTGCGCGCGCGACTTCCGCAGAGTCCAACCGCGGTTCGACCAGCCGGTCCGAGAACGCCGCCCAACTCGAGTCGAAGGACTGACGAAGCGTTCGCAGGCCGAAGGTGGTCCAATCCATTCCCGGCGTGATGCCGATCGTTGCGCCGGTCTTCGCAATGATGTCCTGGAGCTGTGCCTTCGGATACCGGGCGGTGCCTCCGCTGGACGCGGCAAGCATCAGGACTTCGATGCCCGCCGTGCGTGGCGTGAGCTCCTGCGAGCCGCCCAGGAGGTACACATTGGCCGCCACCACGTCGTTGGCGCCGTTGTGGCGGAGGATCACGTGCACGTGATCCACGGTGAAGTCCGTGGTGCTCGTGTCCGCGGCCGTCTGCTGCGCGTGCCCGACGGACGCCGATAGCACCAGCGCGGCCAGCACCAGCATGGGGCTCCGGCGCGCCCTCACGGGCGATCCCCCCAATGGCTGAGCTCGCTCGCCGTCAACCGTACCGTGCGGTTGGCGTCGGTGTCGATCAGCACGCCGCGGACGTGCGGTTTGCCCACGATGTACCGGCGCGCATATCGCTGGAGGTTCGGAACGGTTTCCTTCGCCATGGCGTCCACGTAGCCCAGATAGTAGTTGAGCCCGGTGACGGCCCACCAGAAGCCCAATTGGTGCGCGAATCCCGATGCACGCTCCAATCCGAACATCGTTCCCGCAATCCGCTGTCGCTTTACCGGCTCCAGATCCGCCGCTGAGAAGTAGCCCGAATCGGCGAATTCCTGGACCTCGTGCTCCAGCGCCGTGATGGCCTCGCGAACCTTTGCCGGTGTCGTCACCCCGGTGATCGTGATCGGTCCCACGTGGTTCTGCGTGTAGTAGTTCACCCCCAGCGACTCGAACAGCCCGCTGTCCACGAGCTTCCGTTGCAGCCGTGACCCTGGCTGATTCAGCACGTCGGAGAACACATCGGCGGCGTAGGTCGACGTCGGATCGACCGATGCGCTCGGTCCCTGCCACTGGAACATCACCACGGCGCTCGCGATCGGCGCCGTCACCAATACTCCCGTATCTCGCTTCAGCGGTGGGATCGGCGGAATCGGCCATGCCTTGAACGGATCCTCACCGCGCTTCCAGGGGCCGAAAATCCGGGTGGCGGCGGAGAAGATCTGCTGCGGATCCACGTCGCCAGATACGATCAGCGCCGAATTGTTGGGCACGTAGTAGCGATGCTGGATTTCCCGCATCTGGTCGGGGGTCGTGCGGAGGATGGTCGCGCGCCGTCCCAGCGGGTCCTTGCGCGGCCATGCGCTGCCCCAGAGCGCATGCCCCATCGCGCGCTGGAACGTGAACCCGGGTTGGGATTGATCGCGGTCGTATTCTCCGATCACCACTGCGCGTTCCCGGTCGAGTTCGTCGGTTCGGAACAGGGGCTTCGTCACCGCGGCAGCCATCAGTTGCAATCCGGCGTCGACGCTGTCGGACGGGAGGGTCAGATAGTAGTTCACCCGCTCCTCCTGGGTCGATCCGTTGAACACCGCGCCCAGTTGCGACGCACGGGCTTCGAACGCATCCGGCTCCGGGTACGCCGAGTCGGCCCGGAAGAACATGTGCTCGTACAGGTGGGACAGCCCGTCGTAGCCCGAGTCCTGGGTGAAGGACCCGTTCCGCACGTCGATTTCCACGGTGGCTAGGGGCACACCGTGGTTCTCGACGACGATCACCTGCAGGCCGTTCGGGAGCGTCGTCTGTTTGATGCTCCGTTCCAGCTCTGCGCGCTGAGCCGGCGCCATGGCGGCCGTGGCCACCAGGAGTACCAGCGCCCATCGAAGCGCCCGCCTCGGCCATGGCGGCCAGTGGCCCATCGGTGTTTCTTTTCCCTTCACCATGACCCTCGCATCAACGGTCGTAGATCAGCTCACCGCGCGCCTCGGCCCCGGACGGGTAGGACGCGATGTGCCGCTGGCTCCATTCACGACGTTCCGGATCGGTGGCCCAGCGGACTATTTCGTCGAGGTGGTCGGCGCCGACGAGCTCGCGACGGCCATCACCACGGCTCGAGAACTCGGCCTTCCGCTGTTCCTTCTGGGTCTCGGCGCCAACATCCTGATTGGGGATCGTGGATTCCGCGGACTCGTCATCCGAAACCGTGCCGCGCATTGGACGCTCGGCGACGACGGTGTGCTCTGGTCGGAATCCGGAGCTACCGTCGCCACGCTCATTCAGGAGTCGGCCCGGCAGGGATGGAGCGGGATCGAACACTTCGTCGGCATTCCCAGCACGGTTGGCGGCGCTCTGTGGCAGAACCTGCATTTTCTCTCTCCCGCGCCGGCGCGCGAGCGGACGGTGTTCGTCGCGGAGGTCTTTCGATCCGCCGAATTGCTGCGGCTCGACGGCTCCCGGTACAGCGCTATCCTCGATGATATGCGGTTCGGCTACGACACGAGCCGCTTGCACGACGGCCGTGAGGTTGTGCTGTCCGCCAGCTTTCAACTCACCCGTGCCAACCCGGATGACGTCCAGCGCGTCATGCAGGAGAATCTCGCCTGGCGCGGAGCCCGCCATCCATGGTTGGATTGGTACCCCAGCGCCGGCTCGATTTTCCAGAAGATCGAGGGGCAGGGCGCAGGGCGGTTGATCGACCAGGTTGGGCTCAAGGGCCGCCGACACGGGCGTGCTCAGATCTCGTATCTGCATGCCAACATCATCGTGAATCTTGGCGGGGCGACGGCTCGGGACGTGCGCGAACTGATCCAGATCGCACAGCGTGCCGTCGAGGAGAAGTTCGGCGTGGTGCTGAAGCCTGAAATAGGCTTTATTGGTGAATTTTAGCGCTATGCTGGCTATATAGTGGCGTTTAAATGGCGTTGTTTGTGTCAATCCAACGCTTCCATTCCGCTTCTGCTAGCCCGATCGAGATGAGCTTGCCACTCCTGACGAGCGGCATTCTGAGCAACATTGGCTCATCCACCAGAAGCTCCAGCCATCGGGCGTCGCTGCGCACGGCGTGGCGAAGCCCCAGCTCGGCGAACCGCCGGCTGTCTTCGTCGATGAGTGCTGCCAGGCCAAATTTCTGGACGAAGCGTGTGAGCTCGCCGGGTGAGGCTGCCCGCTCCATGAGATCGACGAAATGGGTTTTCACACGACGTTCCGAGAAGAAGCGGAGTGCCTTTCGTGTATCGGCGCTCTTCCTCACACCGAAGATCTGGACCTCCACCGTTGACACCCTCCTCGAAGATCGCCGGCACTTCGGCTTCCGCGTCAGGTCAGGCAGGCCGCATTGACGCGGGAAAGGTAGAACGTTTCATCCCGGCGTGGTGGCTTCCCGGCGCGCATGCCCAGACGCTCTGGGGGCGGCTGGCGCCTCAGCGGGTTCTTCCCGAGGGAAATCTGCTGAAGCTGGAAACGCCGGACGGCGACTTCGTCCACCTCTTCCGCGTACCGGCCGAGCGCTCAGCGCCCCGCTTTGTCTTGCTTCACGGCCTCGAGGGAGGACTCCACAGCCCCTACGCCCGGGGAATTGCCAGCCGCGCTGTGGCTGCCGGCTGGGGAGTGGACTTCCTGCTCTTCCGCGGCTGTGGTCCGGAGCTCAATCGGGGGCCACGATTCTATCACTCGGGCGATACGGGCGATTTCGATTTCGTGCTCGGCCGCGTGCTCGCGGAGTATCCTGGCGCCCCGATCGTTCTGGCCGGGTATTCCTTGGGTGGCAACGTCCTGCTCAAGTGGCTCGGAGAGAAGGGAGCGGATGTCCCCTCGTCCGTTCTGGCCGCAGCGGCAGTTTCCGTGCCCTACGACCTCGCCGCCGGTGCCCGATACATCAGCCACGGGTTCTCGCGCGTGTACGAGCGGTACTTCCTTCGGACCCTCAAGGCCAAGGCGGCGCTCAAGCTCCGCGAGTACCCCGGCCTCTTCGATGGCAACGCCCTGGAACGGGCTTCAACGATCGTGGCGTTCGACGAAGCCGTTACGGCTCCCGTGCACGGTTTTACTGGCGCAGACGATTACTACTTTCGCTCCAGCTCCATTCGATTCCTCTCGCACATTCGGCTGCCCACGTTGCTCCTCAGCGCATACGACGACCCCTTTCTCCCACCGCAGATCCTGGCATCCGTCGCCGGGTTGGCCGACGCCAATTCCAGCCTGGCCCCCGACTTCACGGCACGGGGAGGACATGTTGGGTTCGTCGCGGGAAGCGCCCCGGGTGCCCCGCGGTATTACTCGGAGGATCGGCTCATGGCGTTTTTCTCACACCACATAGCACTCCGGGCCCAGTGACGTTACGATGATGCTTGCGCCGCCGCGGTAGTCCGCGGGGACGAACCCCCTTCCCGCCCGCTTCCTGATGCCTCTCGTCTGGTCTGCACTCGTCGTTGCCGGACTCCTGGTGCTCGTCTACTTGATGATCGCCGGGGTGCCGCACCCTCGGCTGCCCGACGGAACGATGGTCCGCCATCCCAGGTTGCTTCTTCCGCTGGTCGGGGCGTTCCTCACGGCGGTCGGCCTCGCCGGGTATCTCTCGCAGGCCTCCGGTCACGTCGTCGGAATTCCGCGTTGGCTCTTCGTGTTCCTGGTAGGCGGCGTCGCCGCCGTCCTGGCTGCCTGGCTCGTGCTGCGGGTCTTCGCCGCTCCATCGGCAGACCCCGAGGACGACCCGCGATATCGTTTCCAGGGACATATCGCTCGTGTCAGCGAGGCGATTGGGGCCGGACGTCTCGGGCGGGTCACGTTCGAGATCGACGGGCGGCGTTTCGATCTGCAAGCCCGGTCCATGGACAACGGGCCGCTGCCGCTCAACACCGAGGTAGTCATCGAACAGATCGACGACGAGATAGCGACCGTGGAATCCTGGGCGGTCGTGGAGCAGCGCCTGTAGACAGGCCGAACGAGAGCGGGGAGTAGGCGAGATGTCTGACGCGGTCTGGTTCGGTGTGGTTTTTGTGGCGTTCTTCGTGCTTCGAGCGATCTTCGCCACGTGGGTGTTCCTGTTTCTGCTGCCGCAGGGCGACGCCTGCCCGAATTGCGGCGAGAGTACGCTGCGCGTCGAGTCCCCCGGCTGGAATCGCTGTCTCCCCTGGTTTCGAACCAGCTGGTGCTACAGCTGCGGTTGGGAGGGCCTCCTGCGACACGACCCCGCGACCACGGCTCGCACGCGCGCAGTGGTCACCGAGCGTATACGATGATCCTACGACGCCGCCGCGAAGACGTGGAGCCACTCCGGCCAGTTGCCGCTGAGCTCGAAATAGTCGTCGTAGTAGCGCAGTCCGAGCGTATCGAGTTCACGGAACAGATCATCCAGGGAAGCTTCGTGAATCGGCCCGATGACGACGAGGTCGCCTTCCACCCGGAACTCCTCTGGCGTCAGGCCCAGACGCGTATCGATTGCGGCACGGGTCAGCCCGCTTTGCTCGTAAGCCGCGCGACGAATGCAGAGACTGGGGGCCTGGCCGGCGATGGGCAGCGCCATATGTCCTCTCTAGATTGAACCGTCCACGGAACCTAACGCAGCGGTGGACGACCGGCCGCCGGGGGTGACATCGGAGTCATGCAGGGTTTCGAAGAACGCTTCGACGTGATCGTCATCGGGGGTGGGCACGCCGGTGCCGAGGCGGCAGTGGCGGCAGCAAGGGCGGGTGCACACGTCGCGCTCCTCACCACGGCGCTCGAGACCATCGGCCAGATGTCCTGCAACCCGGCGATCGGCGGAGTTGCCAAGGGCACGGTCGTCCGCGAAGTCGATGCGATGGGGGGGGTCATGGGACGGGCCACCGACCTGGCCTCCCTCCAATTCCGAATGCTCAACCGCAGCAAGGGCCCGGCCGTGTGGGCTCCACGCGCACAGTGCGACCGTGGACTCTACCGCCGGGCGGTCCGATCCCTTCTCGAAGAGCAGACGCATGTCTCCACTCTGCAGGCGACAGTGGGACGTCTACTGCTCGACGACGACGGCCCGGCGGTTCTTGGGGTCGAAACCTTGGACGGACGGCGGTTCGGCGCGCGTGCGGTGGTGATCACTACCGGAACCTTCCTGCGCGGCAGGATCCACATCGGCACGACGACTCGATTTTCCGGGGGGCGGGCCGGAGAGCGCGCTACTGTTTCTCTCGCGGAACAGATCGAGCAGCTGGGCCTGGCCGTCGCGCGTTTCAAGACCGGCACGCCTCCGAGAATCGACGGCCGTTCGGTGGATTTCTCCTCGCTTGCCCGCCAGAACACGGAGATCGACGAGTTCGACTTTTCCTGGTCGCATTTCTGGCCCACGCCGCGCAGCACGGAGGGGCGTACGCGTCACCCCGCGCAACTCCCCTGCTGGATCACGTATACCACGGCGGCCACGCACGAGCTCATCGCCGACAATCTGTCCCGATCGGCGATGTACGGCGGTGCCATTGGAGCAAAGGGCCCTCGGTATTGCCCGTCGGTCGAGGACAAGATCGTACGCTTTCCGCATGCCGTTCGGCACCAGATTTTCCTCGAGCCCGAGGGACTCGACACATCGGAGCTCTACGTCAACGGGCTGTCTACGTCCCTTCCCGTCGACGTCCAGCTCGCGATGCTGCGAACGGTACCGGGGCTCGAGCACGTCCGCATGACGCGGCCGGGCTATGCGATCGAGTACGATTACTGCATTCCGACGCAGCTCGATGCGACCCTGCGCGTGCGGGCTGTCTCCGGGCTCTACCTGGCCGGGCAGATCAACGGCACCACGGGGTACGAAGAGGCTGCGGCTCAGGGACTGATCGCCGGACTCAACGCGGGGCTCGCGTCCCGTGATCGTCCGCCGGTCATCCTCGGTCGAGAGACGTCGTATATCGGCGTGCTCGTCGATGACCTGGTGACCCGGGGAGTCGATGAGCCGTATCGACTGTTCACCTCGCGCTCGGAGTTTCGGCTCACCGTTCGTCAGGACAATGCCATTCGGCGTCTGGGACCGACGGCAGCCGAGCTCGGGCTGTTTTCCGACGCCGAGGGTGTGTTGCTCACCCGTCGACTCTCCGCCGAAGACGAGGTCATGCGGGTCGCGCGGATGACCAGCGTCGACCCGACCCGGGCCGCGCCGCTTCTTGCGGCTGCCGGCAGTGCCGGTCTTCCGCATGCCCAGCGCCTTGCCGACGTCGCGAAGCGCCAGGGCGTCGGGCTCGCCGATCTCATGCATGCTGCCGGATTGGAAATCCCGTGGGACCGCGAGGTGCTGACCGCAGTCGAGTTGGAGTTGAAGTACGCCGGATATTTCGAGCGAGAGCGGGCCCAGGCACAGCAACTGCGGCGACTGGCCGATTTCACACTCGAGGCCGGGCTTCCCTACGAGTCCATGACCTCGCTGTCCATGGAGGCCCGGCAGAAGTTCGCTGCGCTCCGTCCGCTTACGGTCGCACAGGCCTCTCGAATTCCGGGAATCAGTCCCACGGACCTTCAGAATCTCGTCATCGAGGCAACACGCTTGCGGCGTCGGCTTTCGGGCGCGAATTGAGCGACGTTGCCGGGGAAGGCCCAATTAGTATCATATGGTGTATAAACAAGCATAATTAGGGTCTATCTGATACTAAATGTAGCCAACGTCGCCGTTGGTTGTGGGGGCTCATTGATCCGGGAGGGCTATGTCGCGCTTTCATCTGGTTGGTCTGGTAGTCGTGCTTCCTGCGTTGTTCCCCGTCTCAGTCTGGGCGCAGAGGGCTGGTGATTCGGCGCGTGTGCCAACGCTCGTGAGTTCGGCGCGCGGTGAGGTGAGAGCGACGCCTGATCGTGCGACAATCACGCTGGCCGTCCAAACACGAGCGGCGTCGGCAACAGCTGCGGCTGCGGAGAATGCGCAGCGGCAGACCGCCGTTATTGCTGCCCTTCGCGCGGCAGGTGTTCGTGATTCCCAGATCTCCACTCAGGACTACGCGGTGACTCCTGAAACTCGGTTCGACAAGGAGGGGCAGGCACCTCGAGTCGTGAGCTATCTGGTTTCGAACACCATCGCGGTGGAAGTCAGCGCCTCTTCCAGATTGGGTGCCCTGATCGACACCGCGCTTGCCGCAGGCGCTAACCAGGTCTCGTCGGTCGAGTTTTCCGCTTCGAACGTCCAGCAACTCTATCAAAAGGCCCTTGCGATCGCTGTTCAGAACGCGAGGGCGCAGGCCCAGGCGATGGCGTCTGCAGCCGGTGGGAGGATCGGGCAGGTGATAGACATTTCAACGAGCGGCGGGCTGGAGCCGCCAGCTCCTCGACCATTCCGTGGAGTGGCGATGGCAGCACTTGAGACCCCTGTCATGGTTGGACGGGAAAGCGTAACTGCTTCCGTGACAGGGAGATGGGAATTTATTCCCAAGTAGCTGGCTGATGCGGTCCGATGTTCCACGTGGAACATCGGCCGGGAATGGCAGTGCAGGGGCGCTTGGCCTACTTGGGCTGGCGCCCCTTATATTGCCCGGCACCTCTCAACCCGGGCCAGTGTGACCAGAATAATCGCAGTAGCCAATCAGAAGGGCGGTGTCGGCAAGACGACGACTGCCGTGAACCTCGCGGCGAGTCTGGCGGCAGCAGAGCAACGAACGCTGCTCGTCGACGGGGATCCTCAAGCAAACGCCACAAGCGGGCTCGGCCTGAACGTCAGAGACCTGAACGCCACAACCTATGAGGTCTTGCTTGGAGACTCGAGCGCAGTCGAAGCAATCGTACGAGCTGTGCAATTCGAGCGTTTGGACGTTCTCCCTGCCAGCCCCGACCTGGCGGCAGCAGAAGTCGAGCTCGCCGGACGTTCTGGGCGGGAGCGCGTTATGCGGGATGCGCTCCGCTCTGTGGCGGCGGACTACGATTTTGTCCTGATTGACTGCCCACCATCCTTGGGCCTGATCACCCTCAACATGCTGGTCGCGGCGGACTCACTGCTCATTCCGTTGCAATGCGAGTACTACGCGCTTGAGGGAATCTCGCAACTGCTCAATACCTTCCACCTGGTTCAGCGCAGTTTAAACGAGAGTCTGGTTATCGATGGGGTGCTTCTCACGATGTACGACGCCAGAATCAACCTCTCGAGGCAAGTTGCTTCGGATGCACGGGAGTACTTTGGCGACAAGGTGTTCGAGGCCGTCATCCCCAGAAACATTCGTTTAGCAGAGGCCCCTAGTTTTGGCAAACCAATCATCGTCTATGACGTCGCCTCCGCCGGCGCACAGGCGTACCTCCGGGTTGCCACAGAAATCCTGAGCCGACTGAAGCCGGGCTCAGCTGTCCTTCCCGCCTGACCCACCCACCTCCCACTGGCATTCTTCCATGAGCACCGAGAAGCCGCGGCGACTGGGCAGAGGCCTCGAAGCCCTACTGGGGGCTCCCCAGCCGTCTTCGTCTGCCTCAATACCAGCACAGCAGAATGAGCTCCGGCGAATTCCGCTTGGCAACATTCGCCCCAATCCGTATCAGCCGCGGCGAGACTTTTCGGAGGCAGAGCTCGCGGAACTGCGTGCGTCGCTCCAGGCATCGGGCATGCTCCAGCCAGTCGTAGTCCGACAGACCAGCGACGGCTTCGAGTTGATCTCGGGAGAGCGCCGGATCCGCGCCGCTACACAGTTGGAGTGGCAGGACGTTCCCGCTCTGGTGCGCAGCGCGGACGAGCGAACCATGCTGACGCTAGCGCTCATTGAAAATCTCCAGCGTGAGGATCTCAACAGCATCGAAGAAGCACACGGCTACGAGCGGCTCATCAAGGAATTCAACCTTACGCACCAGCAGATCGCCGACGCGGTCGGTAAGGATCGGTCGACCGTCACCAACATCCTGCGCCTCCTCTCTCTTCCAGATGACGTCCAGCAATTGCTCGAGCAAGCACGCATCACCATGGGCCACGCGCGAGCGCTTCTCTCCACCACGGATCCTCGCTATGCAAGCGTCTTGGCACGGGAGATCGTAGCTCAAGACCTCAGCGTGCGCGAAACGGAACGACGGGTGCGCGAGTCGGTGGCACGATCAGCCGGCAGCACGGACACTCGACCGCTACCGCCGGGCGTCACTCGTGGACCCGCTGCCAATACAGCGACGCAGGATCCCGCGATCCGGCAGGTAGAAGACCGTCTTCGCCGTCACTTTCAGACTGACGTCCGCATCAGAACTGGACAGAAGAGCCAGGGCACTATCGAACTGGCGTTCTACTCTCCAGATGACCTGAGCCGATTGATTGAGATCATGGTCGGCGCCCCAACCGTCGGCGATTGACGGAGAAACATACGACTATCAGGCGTGAGTCAACGTAGCTGGTAATATCCGTAAGACAATATTTTACATGCTGTTATGCATATCATAATGCATAGAAAACGAAGGTTTTCTACATTTATCAACATTTGCGCGCTCGGCGCCATCGCTGGGTGCCACGGCTCCAGACAGCCGCCAGCATCGGCTACCCACGCCTTTCGCGTCGCCCTCCTGACACCCGGCCCGGTTTCCGACCAGTCATGGAATGCTGGCGCGTACCGGGGGCTCTTGCGCATCCGAGATTCCCTGGGCGCACAGATCAGTCACATCGAAACCAAGACTCCGGCGGACTTCGAGGACAACTTCCGTCAGTATGCCGCACAGGGCTACCAGTTGGTCATCGGTCACGGGTTCGAGTTCCAGGATGCCGCCCGTCGCGTTGCCCTCGACTACCCCAAGACCGACTTCGTTACGACATCCGGCAACACCGCAGGGCCGAATCTTGCCGGGCTCGAATTCGACCTTGCCGGTCCCTCGTACCTGGCGGGGATGATCGCCGGCGCAGTCACTCGCACCGGTGTGGTCGGCATGATCGGCGGTACCGAGCTTCCGCCCGTCAGAAAGAGCTTCACGGCGTTTGCCCTTGGCGTTCGGCGCCTCAACCCCAAGGCTCACGTGATCTCATCCTACATTGGCAACTGGGATGATGTGAGCGCTGGCCGAGAGCAGGCACTCGCGCAGATCGCCCGCGGAGCCGATGTGATCTTCCAGAATGCCGATGCGGCGGGGCTCGGTGTCTTTCAGGCGGCGAAACAGAGCTCCCGTGTCTATGTTCTCGGGTCCAACTCCAATCAGAACGGCGTTGCTCCTGACGTCACGCTGGGGAGTGTCGTGATCGATCTCCCTCACGCGCTGCTGACCGTCGCTCGTGAGGTCAAGGACGGTACGTTCGGGGGCCGTGTCATCTCCTTGGGTATGAATGACGACGTCGTGACCCTCGTGCTCAACCCGACCATCATCGCGCACATTCCGCTCGCCGCCCGCAAGGCAGTGGATTCGGTCCGCGCTCTGATGCGACAGGGCGACTTTTCCGTCGCCGACACCAGTCACGCCCCTGCCAGATGACCGAACTCCGGACCGTCGTCGAGTACCTCGACCAGTTGCTCGCCACCCCCGAGATTCCGGACTACGACCGCGCCCTGAACGGGCTGCAACTTGCGAACCACGGGACCGTACAACGCGTCGCTGCTGCCGTGGACCTCTCCGTGGACTCGGTTGAACGGGCCGTCGCCACGGGCGCCGATCTCCTCGTCGTCCACCACGGCATGTTCTGGGGCGGGCTCCAGCCAATCACCGGCATCCAGTATCGGCGCATCCAGGTCGCCGTTCAGCACGGTCTCGCCATTTACTCCTCTCATCTGCCGCTGGATTATCACGAAACGCTCGGCAACAACGCGCAGCTCGCCGCCCGGCTGGAGCTCGTTCCCGACGGACGATTCGGTCGATTCCAGTCGCTCGAGCTTGGCGTGACCGGCGCTGCCGACGTGAGCACGGCCGATCTCGTCGATCGGGTGCGTGCCTTTGCGGAACCCCTCGGCACGCGGTTGGTCGTGACCCCCATCTCCCCGGACCGCCGCACCAGCCGCTGGGCCGTGCTGACCGGTGCAGGGGCGTCAAGCGGTATTCTTCGCGAAGCGGCCTCGCGCGGCGTGGACACACTCGTGGTCGGAGAGGGCCCGCACCACACGGCGGTCGAGGCCCACGAACGGGGGATTGCCGTCATGTACGCGGGCCACTACGCCACCGAAACACCGGGTGTGCAGGCGGTCGCCGCGGAACTGGAGCGGCGGTTTGGTCTCCCCTGGACCTTTCTGCACCTCCCTTCGGGCTTGTGAGGCAGGGGCCGCAGGTCTCTCTCGACGGCATCAGGAAGCGGTTCGGTCCGGTCGTCGCGCTTGATGGGGTGGAACTTCAACTCCGACCGGGCCGGATCCACGCGTTGCTCGGTGAGAATGGCGCCGGAAAGTCCACGTTGATGGGCGTGCTCTTCGGACTCATCGCACCGGACGCTGGTCGTCTCCGGCTAGATGGAGTCGAGGTCGTGCTCCGTTCGCCGCGAGACGCGATTCGCCTCGGAATCGGCATGGTGCAGCAGCATTTCGCTCACGTCAACGCGTTCTCCGTGGCCGAGAACGTCGCGCTGGGCGGGCGCGGCCGCTTCGATCCCCGCGCGGCTCATGACCTGGTTCGCGCGACGGCCCGGGCTGCCGGCCTCACCCTCGATCCGTCAGCCAGAGTCGGCGAGCTTCCGGTCGAAGCGCAACAACGTGTCGAGATCGTTCGTGCCCTCGCGCGGGGCGCCCGGCTGCTCATTCTCGATGAGCCCACGGCGGTCCTCGCGCCGGCCGAGGCTGCGGCGCTGCTCAACTGGCTCCGCGTGTTCGCCAATGGTGGAGCGACCGTCGTGCTCGTCACGCACAAAGTGCGCGAAGCACTCTTGGTCGCCGACGACATTACGGTCCTGCGGGCCGGCCGACGCGTCGCATCCGGTCCTGCCGGAACCTTCAGCGCCGAGCGGCTTGCCAGCGTCATGTTCCCCGATATGCCGGGGCTCCCGGAAGCGGTCGACCGGGAGAGTGTGGCGGCTGTCGCTCCGCAACGAGAAGTCGTGCTGAGCGCCCGGGGAGTCGGTGTTCGCGGCGCCCGTGGAGAGTGGCGAGTTTCCGACGCGACGTTCCAGGTCCACGCGGGGGAGGTCGTCGGGGTTGCCGGCGTCGAAGGGTCAGGACACCGGGAGCTCTTGCTCGCGCTCGCAGGCATACGTCAACCCACCGCCGGGTCGCTCGACCTTCCAGCGAGAATCTCGTACGTCCCAGGAGATCGCCACCGAGACGCCCTGCTTCTGGAACTCCCGCTATACGAGAATCTGGCCCTCCACGGAGCGGGCGCCCGGCGCGGGTTGGTCGACTGGGACACGATGCGGCGTCGGACGCGGACGCTGTTGGCGGCGTTCGACGTCCGGGCGCGCTCGCCCAGCGATCGCGCCGCCAACCTGTCCGGCGGGAATCAGCAGCGGTTCGTGCTCGGACGCGAACTCGAATCGCGACCGCAGGTGCTCGTGGCGGAGAATCCGACCCGTGGACTCGATCTCCACGCCACGGCTTCCATTCATCGACGGCTTCGCGAGGCCGCGCGGGATGGAGCGGGCGTCGTGATCTACTCGAGCGATCTCGACGAGCTGCTGGCGCTCGCCCAGCGCATTCTCGTCGTTCATGCCGGATCGGTTGCTGAATTTCCCGCGGAACGCGATCTGGTCGGGCGAGCAATGGTCGGGGCCCTGTGACCGGCCCGTCGACCATAGCCGGTATTGGCCGGCCGGCCCGGCGGTGGCTTCGCGACCCCCGCATCACGGCGCTCGCCACAGTGCTCGTGGTTTGCGGGTTGGGCGCCGGATTGCTGGTTCTGCTCTACGGATGGCCGGCGCTCGCAGCGTTCTGGTCAGGGTCGTTCGGCAGCTGGTACGGCCTCACCTCTGGCACATTGGTTCGCGCGGTCCCGCTGATTCTGACGGGGCTCGGTGTTGCGATTGCGTTTCGCGCCGGTGTTTTCAACATCGGAGCCGATGGTCAGCTGTTGGTTGGTGCAACCGCCGCGACGTTCGTCGCGCTACGGGGGGCTGCCCTGCTCGGGGGTGCTGCGGTCGTGGCCTGCCTCCTCGCCGGCGCCGTAGCTGGAGCCGTGTGGGCCGCGGTCGCTGCCGTGTTGCGATTCCGGTTCGGCATCCTCGAGGTGATCAGCACGTTGATGCTCAACTTCGTAGCCGCCGATCTCGTGGCGTATCTCGTGCGCGGACCGCTCCAGGAGCCACTGCACATCTACCCGCAGTCCGCATCCCTGCCCGCGGTCGCCAGGATTCCGAGTTTTGGCCCGACCACCCGGTTGCATTGGGGGCTCGTGCTGGCGCTTGTCCTGGCCGTGATCGCTTGGTGGTTTCTCTCCCGGACGGCGGCCGGATTTCGCATTCGCGTCGTCGGAGCCAACCCATTCGCGGCCGAAGTATCGGGGCGGATCCGCGTTTCGCGTGTTGCGTTCTGGGCATTTCTCGCCAGCGGAGCTCTGGCCGGACTGGCCGGGGCCATCGAAGTCATGGCGGTGACGTACGCCCTGTACGAGAACCTGTCGCCCGGCTATGGCTTTACGGCCATTGCGGTCGCAATTCTTGCCGACCTCAATCCCGGCGGGGTCGTGTTGACCGCGGTGCTGTTTGCGGCACTGGAAACCGGGGCTCTGGCAATGCAGCGTGACGCCGGCGTTCCGTCCGTCTGGGCGTCGGTCATTGAGGCGCTGCTGATTCTCGTGCTGATCGCCGCTGCGGCAATTCGTCTGCGGACCACCGGCGCTCTTCTCCAGGAGGACGCGCCCTGATGCCGGCCGATCCGCTGCTCGGCGCCACGATTCGGACCACGGTCCCCCTGCTGCTCGCTGCCGCCGGAGAGTTGGTCAACGAGCGAGCCGGGATCATCAACATCGGACTCGAGGGCGCCGTGATAGGCGGGGCCTTCGGGGCGACCTGGGGCGCGACGCACGCCGGGGTCATGGGTGGATATCTGGCGGCGTTGGCAGCCGGACTGGGGGTCGGCAGCATCATGGCGCTGTTCGTGGTGGTCGTGCGCGCGGACCAGATTCTCACCGGTACCGCCGTGACGTTGCTGGCATTGGGCGCCACCGGGGCGGCGTACCGGGGGATCTACGGCGCGGCAGGGGTGGCGCTCACCATCCCCACGTCGACGCCCCTCCGCCTGCCATTGCTGGCCGCGATCCCGCTGGTGGGCAATCCGCTCTTCAACCAGCCGCCCATCTTCTACCTGGCCTATCTCTTGATTCCGGTGCTCTGGTGGGTCCTGTACCGAACCCACATCGGCCTCGACCTCCGGGCGATCGGTGAGTCCCCTCGCGCAGCCCGAGCCGCGGGGATTCCGGTGGCTAGGGTCCGTGCTGCGAGCTTGATGATCGGATCCGCCCTCGGCGGCCTGGCCGGCGCCGTGCTCGTGCTGGCACAGGCCGGCACCTTTGCCGAGGGGATGTCCGCCGGACGTGGATTCATCGCCATCGCGATCGTGGCGTTGGGCCGGTGGAGTCCCATCGGGTTGACCGTCGCCGCGCTCATCTTCGGCGTCGCCAGCGCGATGCAGTACGTCGTCCAGGCGCTGGGCTGGCCGGTTCGCTATGAGTTGGTGCTGATGCTGCCCTACGTTCTCACCCTGCTCGCCCTCGTGTTCTCGCCACGCAGCGCGGCGCCGGCCATGCTGGCGAGATTCGACGGCTGACCATCCACGGTCCGGCTCACGGGTTCCCTCCCGCGGTCGAGCTGGGCATCGGCGTTGGCTGCCGGGCGGCTAGTCGGTGCGTGGCGGAAGGTAGGGGCCGCCGAGGTCCCAATGCCAGGCATCGCGTCGTTCGCGAGTCCTTGGATCGCGGAGTGGTTTGAATTGCAGCCGCGTGGCTGGAAGTCCGACCGCCGCGCCATATCGCAGCAGGAGGTCGCGACTGGTCGAAACCAGGTGGGCCATGGGCCGCCCCTGCCAGGTATGCCGGTGCAGCCAGAGGCCGCCATCCATCGCGTAAATCATACCGGCCCGCCGGGAGCGAAATTCGCGGTAGACCGGAACGTCCGGTCCCGGAGCCGGCATCACCCGCCGAGCCGGTCCCGTCCTACTGGCAAGCCACCTCTCCGTCGTTCGTCGCCGGCGCGATCGGCGTGACCGAACCGTAGAAGACGGCGCAGACCTGCGGGTAAGCGTTCGGATTCGTCGACTTGGCCGACCACCCACTCGAATCCGCCTGCACGATCGTCAAGACGTTTCCTTTGGACGGGCTGAACGACAGCGAATCAAGCAGCGTGGAGTAAATGCGGTGGTCGTAGTAATACCCCTCTTCAGCGACCGCGAGGTTCCGAAGATCGCTCTTCATGGACGCGACGTAGGCCTTCCCCTTGGTATTCTGGAATTTGGGGACGGCAATCGCCGCCAGGATTCCAATGATCACCACGACGATCAGCAATTCGATCAGGGTGAATCCGCACCGTCGCTGGCGCATAAGCCCCGAACCTGAAGAGGTGAGTGCAGCAACCGCTTGGCCGTGCAGGACTGTTCAGTGGGCAAGGCGGGTGCCGGTTTCGAATATATGGTGTAAGCTCATATTTCACCAATAGTTGCCGCGCCGGCCCGTTGGGGCCCCCTACGCCCGCGGTACGGTGGAACCGGTCGTTTCCTCGCAAAATGCGAGAACATTCCAGCACGTAATACTGATCACGCCCCGCTATCAGCCTTTCGACTCGAGCCAGTTGGCCCCCGTCCCGATGTCCACCACGAGCGGCACACGGAGTTCTGCTGCATTTTCCATTTCCTTCCGAACCAGTGACGTCAGTACGTCGAGTTCGTCAGGCGGGGCTTCGAACACCAACTCGTCATGCACCTGTAGCAGCATCGCCGAGTCGAGGTGGTCGTCGGCGATTCGTGCCGCTATTCGGATCATGGCAATTTTGATAAGATCGGCCGCCGACCCCTGGATCGGCGTATTTTGCGCCGTCCGTTCTCCGAACGCCCGAATGTTGAAGTTCCGATCCCGCAGCTCCGGGATATACCGCCGCCGGCTGAAGATCGTCTCCGCATAACCGAGTGTTCGTGCGGACTCGGTCGCCCCGTCGAGAAACGCCCGAACGCCCGTGAAGCGGACGAAGTATTGCTCGATGAACTCCTTCGCTTCCGCGTGCGTAATGCGGAGTTGCTGTGACAACGCGTGCGCGCCCTGTCCATACAGAGTGGCGAAGTTGATCGTCTTCGCTCGACCCCGCATCTCCGACGTGACCGCTTCCACGGGCACACCGAAGATCAGCGCCGCTGTTTCCCGATGAATGTCTCCACCGCGCCGAAAAGTGTCGACGAATGCCGGATCGTTTGCCAGATGTGCAAGCAAACGCAATTCGATCTGCGAGTAATCGGCGCTGAGCATCGTCCAGCCTTCACGTGGGATGAACGCACGGCGAATTTCTCGGCCGAGTGCTCGTCGCACCGGAATGTTCTGGAGGTTGGGGTCGCTCGACGACAGTCGTCCTGTCGCAGCAACGGTCTGGTTGAATGACGTGTGGAGCCGACCCGTCCGCGGGTTCACCAACGCCGGTAGCGCATCGATGTAGGTGCTCTGCAGCTTGGCGAGTTCTCGGTATTCCATGATCAACGCCGGCAGTTCGTGCCCGTCCTCGGAGAGGCGTTCGAGAACTGCCGCGTCCGTCGATGGACCACTGGCGGTTTTCTTCACAACCGGCAGCTCCAGCTTCTCGAACAGGATCCGGCGCAATTGGGCGTTGGAGTTGATGTTGAACTCCTCCCCCGCGGCAGCGTAGATCTGCGATTCGACCTTTGCCCGTTCGCTCGCTAGTTCGCTGCGCAGTTTCGCGAACGCGCCCAGGTCGATCCGAATACCCGTCGACTCCATTCCTGCGAGAACGGGAACCAATGGAATTTCGATTTTCCGGAACAAATCCATCAATTGCAGTTGCCGAAGCTGTTCCTCGAAAATCGTCGCCAATCGTCCGGTGACATCTACGTCTTCGCACGAATAGGACGTCGCGCGCTCGATGGGTACCTGGTCGAATCCGATCGCGTTCTTGCCACGTCCACATACTTCTTCATAGGTGATCATCCGGTGACCAAGGAATTCCAATGCCAACGTATCCAGGCCATGGGAGCGACGCCCCGGGTCGAGGACATAGCTCGCGATCATCGTGTCGAAGGTCAGCGGTGTGAGGTGAATGCCCTCGCGCTCCAATACCAACAGGTCGTACTTCCCGTTCTGCGCGATCTTCGCAATGGCCGGGTCCTCCAGGATCTCCCGCAGCGACGCCAGCTCGGGAGCCGCCAACGGTGGCAAATTGATGACTGGAGGCTCGTGTCCTGATTCCGGGTCCGGTGCCGTCTCCTCTACCGATGACATCAGGTCGAGATGCTGGTCCGCCTCCCCGGCTGGTCGATGGCGAAACGGGAGGTAATAGGCTTCCCCCGCACCTGTACTCACGCTCACACCCACGAGAATCGAACGCAGCGGGTCCACGACCGGTGGTGCGCCGGGTTCCAGGATCGTTTCGGTGTCCACGACCATCCAGCCTACCGTTCGGATCCGGCTGATCATCCGGTTCAGTTCGTCGACGGTCCGGATCGTTCGGTAGCTGGCCTCTCGTTCCACGGCAGACGCCGGACCTTCCGGCTCGGCGCCTTCCGCTCCTTCCAGGGCTTTCGCCAATCCGTGGAACTCCAGCTCCACGAACAACCGTTGCAGCGCCCCCGTGTCAGGCGCCGCGACGCGTAATCGCTCGAGATCCAGGGCGATCGGTACGTCCTTGCGGATCGTAACCAGCTCCTTCGACAGCCGTGCGTTGTCGGCCTGGGCCAGGAGCGCTTCACGCGCCCGCTTCTGTTTTACATCGGGAGCATGGGCGAGAATGTCTTCCAGCGAGCCATACTCCTGGATCAAACGCTGGGCCGTCTTGTCACCGATTCCTCGCACGCCGGGTACGTTGTCCGAGGAGTCGCCCACCAGGCTCAGATAGTCCGTCACGCGCGCTGCGGGCACTCCCAATCGGTCCGTTTCGTTCGCCAGACCGATCCACTGCTCGTCGACCGCCGCCGGGCCTCCCCGGCCGGGGTTCAGCAACCAGACACGCGGCGCGATCAGCTGGTGGAAATCCTTGTCACCCGATACGATCACGACGTTCACGCCCTTGGCCGCCGCGGCCGCGGCCAGGGTCCCAATGACGTCATCCGCTTCGTAGCCTTCCCGCTCGAGCACCGGGATTCGATAGCCCGCGAGTAGTTCCCTGATTCGCTCCACGCCACGGTCGAAGTCCGCCTGCAATTCGTCCGAGAGCTTCTCCCGGGTGGCTTTGTACTCCGGATACTGCTCGTGCCGGAACGAGAGACCCGAGTCATGCACCCATCCCAGATAGGCAGGGCGGTGCTTGGCCAGCAGCCGCTGTAGGAAATTCGCCACGCCCCACGCAGCGGAAGTATTCTCCCCTCGGCTGGTCGTGAGCGGGCGCGAGATGAGCGCAAAGAACGCTCGATAGATGATGGCGTACCCATCCACCAGAATGAGGCGGTCCTCCGGAGGCGGGGCGAGTTGCGGATCGGTCACGGGGCGGCTCCTGGGCGAACGTTCGCCCGCGCTCCCGGAGAATTTCGCCGGCGAGACGGGTCGCACTCCAAAGTAGCTTGCCGGAACCTTCACCGGCCATTAGCTTCGCGGCGTGCCGCGTGAATCCTTGCTCGGGCGAACTCTCGCCGGCTATGTCCTTGACCGAGAAGTCGGAGAGGGTGGCACCTCCGCCGTGTTTCACGCGCACCATCCGGAGCATGGCGAGGTCGCGGTGAAGGTCCTTCGCGAAAAGCTGCGGAACGACAAGACCGCCGTCACCCGGTTTCTTCGGGAAGCCCGCTACGGGGAACGGGTGCAACACCCGAACGTCGTGCGTACGATCGAGATCGGCGAAGCCGAGCCCGGTCTTCATTATCTGGCCATCGAGTGGGCCAATGGCGAGCTTCTCGAGAAGTACGCCCGCCGCCACGGTCCGCTCGCACCGGCCGAGGTCGCGAACATCGTCACCCAGATCGCGGCAGCAGTTCACGCCGCGCATTTGGTCGGGATCGTCCACCGCGATCTCAAGCCCGAAAACGTGATGTACAACGCCGAAACCGGGCAGGTGAAGCTTCTCGACTTCGGCATCGCAACCGACACGGACATTACGCCGGAGCAGCGTCTCACGCGGGCGGGGTTCTTCGTCGGAACGCTCATGTACGTGGCGCCCGAGGCACTGTCCGGAGAGCTCGTTTCACCAGCTGCCGATCAGTTCAGCCTCGCGACCATCGCCTACTTCCTGCTCACCGGCACTCTGCCCTATACCGCCAAGTCTCCGCGGGAAATGTTCACCCAGCTTCTCACACAGCCGCCGATTCCCTTGAATATGGCACGCCAGGGTCTGCGTTTCTCCCCGGCCGTCGAACAGGTCGTCATGCGAGGCTTGGAGCGTGACCCGAGCAAGCGGTATGTGGACGTGGTCGCTTTCGCCGCCGCCCTGTGTGAAGCCATCGACCAGCCCGCTGCCGCTGAGCCGTCGGGGTTCGTTGCGCGCCTGAAGTCCGTCTTCGGCAAAAAGGCTTAGCCCGCCAGAACCCGTCGCCGCTCAGTCCTGAAGGGGCAGCCACACGCTGAATGTCGAGCCTCGATTGGGCTCGCTCTCGACGGTCAACTCGCCGCCTAAGAGCGCCGCGAGCCGGCGCGAAATGGGTAGTCCGAGCCCGGTGCCTCGTTCTTGGCCTTCCGGAAGGTCCGGATGCCGAACCTGCTCGAACTCATCGAAGATGCGCTCCTGATCGGCAAGTGGAATTCCGATTCCCGTGTCTGCGACGTCGATAACCACCCAACCCTTTCCTTGTTCGAGCCGCGGAATCGCATGTTGGCCGGTGACCGTCATGCTTCGTCGCTCAGGGCCGCCGGTGTCCGTCCGTACCCGTACTTCAATCGAGCCTGCCTTCGTATACTTCACCGCATTCCCTATCAGGTTGATGAGGATCTGCCGAAGATGCGTCGGATCGGTATGCAGTTTGGGCGCCTCATTCGGCACGGCAACGGATACCGTCAGTCTACCCCGATCGACCAGCGGTTCGATCTCGCTGAGCACATTCAGGAGAAATGGGCGCAACGATACCGTTTCGACACGGACATCCAGCCTGCCGGCCGTGATTTTCGCCATGTCGAGAACCTGATCAACCAGCATTCGCAATCTTGCAGCTGACCCGGCGATCCGTTCTACCGGCGACACCTGCTTTGTGGACAACTCCCCATATGCCCCTTCTCGGAGCAGGTCCACAAATCCCACGATTGCATTGAGTGGGGTGCGCAACTCATGGGAGACGTTCGCCAGAAATTCGCTCTTCATGCGGTTCGCGCGCAGCAGTTCTGCAGACAGGCGCTCCAACTCGACCGACCGTTCCGCAATCCGCTGCGTCTGGGCTCGTTCTCGCGCAAGCGCCACGAAGAGTAGTGCCACGGCAATCGTGCCGATTATCCAGATCGCCCAGCGAGCTGTGTTTCCACCGAACGTCTGCGCGGTTACCAGAGACCACTGCGGTGCCCCGGGTAGCGGGATCTGCACTGGAACGCTTCTGCGTCCGGACTTTGCGCCGTATGTCGTCTGCGCGACCGTATCGCCATTCACTACCAGTGCCAGATACGCCCGTCCCTGGACCGAGGCTGCAGCAGCCGGCGCCAGGAGCGCTGCCTCGTCCACGATTGCCACTGCCACGTTCGCGTAGAGTCCCGTTTCCACCACCGGCTCCGCGAGTAGTGCAAGGCCTCGTGCCGACTTGCTCCGATGAGGCAATCCGAATAGCACCAGTCGTCGCTGCTCCGCCGCCTGTCTTGCCAGGTGTTGAACCGTTCCCTTTCCGATCCGGCCGGCGACACTTGGATCCCACACAACCGAATCGACGAGATCGGTGCCGGTGGAGTCAAACAGCCATACTCCTTCCAGTTGCTTCGACCGCCCTTCTGAACGGTTCAGGGACGCCAGACCGCCTTCCGCTTCCCGGTGATGCGATACCGTACTCAATTCATGGAGCCATTCACCGGTTAATTCCACCTCCTGCGCAACAATCATTGCCGACGTGGCAGCGTCGACTGTTGCCTGTCTGTCAATGCTATGACTCAGCGAGCGGTCGGTCAGGATGAGACCGCCGAGGAGAAGCACCAGCAGGAGCATCAAGGCGATCAGGAAGAGACTCACCCGATCGCTATTGTGCCAGAATTCTCTGGATCGAGTCGTCATCGAATCGTCGCACGGTCTCGCGTAAACCGAGCATCTGCCTGATCAGCTGGCCTCAGTAACATTTTCGTCCTCTCACGCCATTCGGTACGAGCGGATCAAACTCGCGCAGCACACTCCGGTATGGTGCAACCAAGGTTTCCCTGAAGATCCGGAGCATTGTCTCGCTCGAATAGCGCGCCCGAAATTCCACAGCGGTCATCTGTAGCATGGTTCGTACATGTCGACCAAAGCTCTGCGGCGAGGAATAGTCAAGATGGTTGGCAACGTTGGCGACTGAAAACCCGGGATTCTCGAATAGATGGGCTGCTCTAATAAGCCTGGCTTCTGCCAAGTACTTCTTGGGCGCCGGAAGGCGTGCTCTGAAAAACCGACTCATCAACGTGCTCGGAAGTATCTGAAACTCGTCACAAATGTGCCGGACGGATCCTTGGGTGCGAGAAACGTAGATCAGTTTTTCAAAGAAGAGACGGCAACCTTCATTCATTTGCGGAACTGCTTCGGTAATGGA
>JBJKPA010000175.1:0-3468 GCA_046706905.1 Gemmatimonadaceae bacterium | reverse complement strand
CTGGGGCTCCACGTGGTGGGCGTCCCGAAGACGATCGACAACGACGTGCCGGGCACGGTCACCTTCGGCTTCGACACCGCGGTGAGCACCGCGCTCGAGGCGATCGACAAGCTGCACACCACGGCGGAGAGCCACGACCGCGTGATCGTGATGGAGGTCATGGGGCGCCATGCGGGGTTCATCGCGCTCCACGCCGGACTCGCCGGCACGGCCGACGCGATCCTCATTCCCGAAATCCCGTACGACATCGAGCGGGTGTGCGACCGGATCCGCGAGCGCGACCGCAGCGGGCGCCACTTCTCGATCGTCGTCGCCGCCGAGGGGGCGTTCCCGCGCGGCGGCACGCCGCACTTCGTCGAGACGGCGGCCACCGGCACGGCGGCACGGCTGGGCGGGGTGGGCGAGGTCGTGGCCCACGCGATCGAGACCCGGACCGGCAAGGAGACGCGCTCGCTCGTGCTCGGCCACCTGCAGCGCGGCGGACATCCCACCGGATACGACCGCCTGCTCGCCACCCGGTTCGGGGGCGCCGCCGTGGTCGCCGTGGCCAACGGCAAATGGGGGCACATGGTCGCGCTGCACGAGCCCCATATCGTGACGGTGCCGATCGCCGAGGTCCTGACGAGGCCCAAACGGGTGGAGCTGGACTCCGACCTCGTGCAGACGGCCCGGGCCACGGGGATCACCTTCGGAGATTGATTAACCCGCCGCCGGCCCGGGTTTGCGCGGCCCGGTGTCTTGGTTCATTCTTGGTGTGAACTTCGGCGTCGCGATCGTGTATGACCTCCCGCGTCCAGATTCGTCGTACCGCTGGCACGCCATGAACCGCCGGATTTCAGAGCCATGAAGTCGTTCTCACCGCTCCACACCATCGCCATCGCGTTCGCGTTGTTCGCCGCGACCACGGCCCAGGCCCAGCGCCAGGAGTCGTCGAGCCAGGTCGTGCCGCCCAACCTGCGCCCGCCGGCGGGGATGTGCCGCGTGTGGGTGAACGGGGTGCCGCCCGATCGGCAGCCGGCGCCCACCGACTGCGCCTCGGCGCTGCGCAACCGGCCGCCCAACGGCCGCGTGATCTTCGGCGACGACTACAAGCCCAACCGCTCCGAAGCCACCCACGCCGACGAGGCGCGCTCGGACGACCTTCCGCTCAAGGGACTGGCCCCGCTGCCCAAGGGGCTCGAGCCCAAGCCGGCCGACGTGCGCAAGCTCGACCAGACCCCGACGCGGAAGCCGGGCGACTCGGCGCGGAAGAAGCTCCAGCCGCGCAAGCCGGGCGGGCACAAGCCCGACTCGAGCGCGGTGAACCCGGACGACGGCGGACCGCTCACGCTCGGCGGCTGACGGGCGGGGTTCCGGCGGAGCGGCCTCGGCGCCAGCTTCCGCCTTCGTGACCCGCACCGTCCAGGACCACTCGGTTCCCCCCGACCACGACGCGTTCGTCCGGGCGGAGCCACCCACCGGCCGCGTCATCGTCATCGCCCCCACGCGCGCGGCGTGCGAGACGATCGAGATCGCGCTCGGGCTCCACATCGAGACGTTCCTCGAACAGCACTACGGCGAGCGCGTGCGCGAACTGGCCCGCGCCCGCCGCGGGTTCGGCATCGTGGCCGGCACCGGCACGGGCAAGACGCTCGCCATCCGCCCCATCGCCGAGGAGCTGCTCGGCACCACCGGCCTCCGCGTGGGCGTGGTGAACCGCGAGCGCGAGGCGACGCCCGAGACGCCGACCTGGAACGTGGTCATCGTCACGACGGGCATCGCGCGCCGCTGGTTCGAGGAGGGCGACATCCTGGCCGGCGACACGCTGATCGTGGACGAGATCCATCAGACGTCGGCCGAGTTGGAGCTGTGCCTGGCGCTGGGCAAGCGCGCCGGGTGCCGGTTCGTGTGGCTCTCGGCCACCGTGGACCCGACGTTCTACGCGAAGTACCTGGACAGCGCCGACGTGCTCGAGGTGTACGCGTTCGACCCCGAGAAGGCGGCCGACGTGCGCGTGCTCAACCGCCGGCTGCGCGACTTCCTGGATTTCCGGCTGGTGCAGCAGTTCCAGAAGCAGCGGCGCGGGGTGGCGCTGTTCGTGCCCACGCGGCGCGGCGTGGAGGAGGCGGCGGCCAAGGTCGCCGAGCTCTCGCCGCGCATGAACGTGGCGTTCTACCACGGCGGCGAACCGATCCGGCGCATCCGGCCCTTCCTCGACGGCGGCGAGCGCAAGCCGTACTTCCTGGCGATGACCGCGGCCGGCCAGAGCGCGCTCAACATCCACGGCCTCGACACGGTGGTGATCGACGACGTGCGGTTCACCAACCTGATCGACCGCGGGCGCAACGTGCTCACCCAACTCCACCTGGGCGCCAACGAGCTGCTGCAGATGGCGGGGCGCGTGCACGGGCGCGTGGCGGGCGGGCGCGTGTACATCCTGTCGGACCGCGACATCGACTTCGCGTCGCTGCGCCCCACCGAGCCGGAGTTCCAGCTCGCCGGCGACTCCGAGCGCGTGGCGATCACCTGCGCCGCGCTCGGCGTGCGGGCCGACGAGCTGGAGCTGCCGGTGCCGCTCGACCGCACGGCGTACCGCGCGGCGATCGCGCTGCTCGAGCGACGCGGGCTGGTGGAGCAGGGGCGGCTCACGACCTACGGCCGCGCGGTGGAGGCGATGCCGGTCGAGCGGCCGTGGGCCGAGCTGATCGTCAACGCCGACGACGACCTGCTGCCCTTCCTCACGGTGATGAGCGCGGTGGAATCGCTGCACCGGATGACGCGCGACGAGCGGGACCTCACGGGCCTCGTCGTCGCGGGCAGCGATCACCTCACGGCGTACAACGTGTACGCCGAGGCGTTCACGCGCGCCGGATACATGGGCGAGGTGTACGGGCTGCCGCGCCACCTGTTCGACGAGGGCGCGATCGAGACGTGGGCCGACCGGCGGGGCGTGCTGGTCAAGGCGATCGAGGACGCCGCGCTCGGCATGGCCAGCGTGTACCGCGCGGTGGGCGTCGCGCTGCCGACGCGGATGCCGCGGGCGGGCGACGCCATGCTGCGCCGCTTCCAGGAGCTGCTGGCGCGGTTCATGCCGTTCACGCTGGTGATCGACGAGCGCACCGCGGGCGGCGACGAGGCGCGCGTCTCGAAGACCAGCGTGTGCGGAAGCTGGGGCGCGGTGGCCGGCGACCTGCGCTATTTCGCCGACAAGTTCGGCATTCCGCGCGCCGGGATCGAGGGCACGCAGAACCCGGCCGACCTGATCCGGCAGTACGCCACGCGCAGCGACCGGGTGCTGGCGTACGACGCGCACCGCCGGCAGGGAACGCTCGTGCTCGAGCGGCGGGTGGACTACTTCGGCTTCGAGCTGGAGCGCGACGTCGAGGACGTGGACGACTTTCCGCCCGATCTCGCCGACCGGGCGCGCACGCTGCTCGCCGAGGCGGTGGCGCGCGGCGAGTCGCGGCACCCGGCGGCGCGGCGCAACCA